>CAYTVP010000450.1:0-3569 GCA_964441675.1 uncultured Solibacteraceae bacterium
TTGCCAGGCGCGAGGCGAAATCATTATCCGGATGGACGCGCATACCGAATATGCTCCGGACTATGCGGTGCAATGCGTGGCCGCGCTCGAGCGCACCGGTGCGGACAGCGTTGGCGGCCCGTCGAATGTCCGAGGTGCCGGGTATTGGGGGCGGGCGATCGCGGCGGCGTTTCATTGCCGCTTCGCCAACGGTGGAGCAAAGTTCCACGATCCGTCCTTCGAAGGTTGGGTGGATACGGTTCCCTACGGATGCTGGCCGAAGGCGACGCTGGAGCGGCTGGGGTTGTTTGACGAAACGTTGGTTCGCAACCAGGATGACGAGCTCAATTTGCGGCTGACGAGAGCGGGCGGAAGGATCTTTCAATCGGCCAGGATCAACTCCTGGTATCACCCGCGCGCCAGTCTGAGCGGTCTCTACCGGCAGCATTTTCAGTATGGGTTTTGGAAGGTCGCGGTCATTCGGAAGCACCGGGTTCCCGCCTCCTTCCGGCATCTGGTGCCCGGAGCATTTGTCGCCACACATCTGATCCTGGCGCTTCTGGTAGGGGTGGCTGCTGCCGCGGGGGCGTCCGTGGCCGCGTTGCTGGCGGCGCTTTGGGCCGGCGTGACGGCAGTCTATCTGGCGGCCGGGATTGCCGCCGCGGCCGCGTTGGGCCTGCGATTCGGGCTGGATCTCGTGCCGGCTCTGCCCTTGGTATTTGCGACGTATCACATTTCCTACGGGTGTGGATTTCTGGCGGGGCTTTACCATTTCGGCCGCCGCTGGGAACACGAGCCCGCCGGAAAGGCCTTCGTGGGGCTCAGCCGCTAAATTTCGTCATGAACCGAACGGCACGGATTTATAGCGCGGTCGAAAGGATCCTCAGTCTGGTGGGGCTCGTTGTTGCCCTTCCGGCCGTCGCCGGCCTGGCGGCAGCCATCCTTTTGGAAGATGGTTCGCCCGTTCTTTTCGGGCAAATGCGAATCGGCCGGAATGGAAGACCGTTCCGGCTGTGGAAACTGCGATCGATGCGGCAGGATCCGGCCGGCGCCCGGATCACGGCGGGCGCGGACCCGCGAATCACGCGTGTCGGCCGGCTGATTCGGAAGTACAAGCTGGACGAGCTTCCGCAGCTCTGGAATGTCGCCGCGGGCGAGATGAGCCTGATCGGACCGAGACCGGAGCTGCCGGCGTTTGTCGATCTGGCGGACCCGGTGTGGCGCGAGGTTCTTTCGGTCCGTCCGGGAATCTCGGATCTGGCGACGCTGGTTTACCGGAATGAAGAAGAACTGCTGCGCGGTGCCGACGATCCGGAAAAGCATTACCGGACGGTCATTCTTCCGGAAAAGCTTTCCCTGAATGTGTCGTATCTGCGGCGGCGTACTGTTTGGTCGGATCTGCGTCTGGTGTTGATGACCATCCGGTACTCGTTTCTTCCGAGCGGCTTTCGCGCAGAGAGTATCCGCCAGGCGTTCTCCGGATGACAGCAAGCGGCAAAACAACAAATCGAGAAAACAATATGAATAGTTCCGCCCCCATTCCCTTTCATCAAGCCTCGATCGGCGAGGAAGAAATTCAATCCGTTGTCGAGACGCTACGGTCAGGGTGGCTGACGACCGGGGCCAAAACACAGCAGTTTGAAAAAGAGTTTCAGTCCTATGTCAGCGCTCCGCATGCGCTGGCGGTGAATTCCTGCACGGCGGGACTTCACCTGGCACTTTCAGCTTTGGGCATCGGGCCGGGCGACGAGGTCATTACAACGCCCCTGACCTTCTGTGCCACCGTGAACACGATTCTGCATGTGGGGGCGACGCCGGTATTGGCGGACGTGGACGAGTGCGGCAACCTGGATCCCGAGTCGGCCGCGGCGGCTATTGGACCGCGGACCCGCGCAATTCTGCCCGTACACTACGCGGGTCTTCCCTGCCGGATGGACGAGATCTGGACGCTGGCCGCGCGGCACGGTCTCTTTGTTGTCGAGGACGCCGCGCATGCCGTGGGCACCCGTTATCGAGGACGGCCGATCGGAGCCGCGGGCGACGGCGGGAGCGCAAGCGACGCGGTTGCCTACAGCTTCTATGCCACGAAGGCGCTGACTACCGGCGAGGGAGGAATGGTCACAACGCCGAGCGCCGACCTTCTCGAAAAGATGCGAGTGCTTTGCCTGCATGGGATCAGCAAGGACGCCTGGAACCGGTATTCGGAAAAGGGCAAGTGGTATTACGAAGTGGTCGCCTGCGGCTATAAATATAACCTCAGCGACATTCAGTCTGCGATCGGAATCGCGCAGCTCCGTAAGCAAGAGGCATTCCTCGCGCGGCGCGCCGAGATCGCGGCCGCCTATACCGCGCTGTTTGGTGAGATCGATGAATTCGAAACACCGCCGGATACGGAAGACGGGCGGCACGCCTGGCACCTCTATCCGCTCCGGTTGCGCTCCGAACGTCTTCAGATCGATCGCGGGCAGTTCCTTGAGGAATTAAAGGCGGCGGGCGTCGGCGCGAGTGTTCACTTTATTCCGATACCTCTTCATCCCTATTACCGCCAGTTTGAGTGGGCCGACATGTCGCGCCTCGCGCGGGCGGCCGACTGGTATTCGCGCCTGATCTCGCTTCCGATCTATCCGGATCTGACGGACACCCAGGTAAGGCGCGTGGCCGAGGTGGTAAAGCGGATTGCGGCCACCGCCCGGCCGGTCCAAGTTGCCGCCGGCGGCCCGGCACTCGCGGTCCGCTAAAGACTCCTTTGGGATCGATGACATCCATGACAAGGAAAATTCTCGATATCTTCCGGCTCGCAGCCCGCTTCGCCTACCTTACGGCGATCCCGCTGTGCTTTCTGGGAGCATTTCTGCTCCGGTTCGAGTTCGACCTTCCGGCTGAGGAAGCCGCTCATTTGCGGGGCGGGCTGCTGGTCGCCTTCGTCGTGAAGGCGCTGGTGTTTACGGTAGCCCGGTTCGATCTCGTGGTGTGGCGATTCGTGTCGCTCAACGATCTGCGCCGGACGCTGGCCGTCAATGTCGTGGCCTCGGCGCTCGTTGCTCCGGTGCTCCTCCTGGCGTTCGGCACAGGGTTTCCCCGGTCCGTCTACGCCATCGACTTTCTTCTCTGTTTTCTCGCGACCGCGGCGATTCGCGTCGGCGGGCGGGTATTTTCCGAGGCGCGATGGAAGAAGATCAAGCAGCCGACACAAAAGACGGTCATCATCTACGGCGCGGGCGGAGCGGGGAATCAACTGGCCCGGGAGATCCGTAAGAATCCGCAGCTCGGCTACGAACTGATTGGCTTCATCGACGACAACCCCAGAAAGAGGCAGGCGCGGATCGAAGGCGCACCGGTGCTCGGCTGCGGGCGCAGCGCGCCGGAGATTGTAGACATGTTGCGCAAGAGGCGGCGGAAGGTGTCCGAGATCGTCATTGCTATGCCCACCGCTTCCGGCCGGGAAATGGCAGAAGCATTGGCCAATTGCCGGGCGGCCGGAATCACCACCAAGACCATCCCCGGACTGAGTGAGCTTTTGACGGGAAAAGTATTGAGTGCTCAGATCCGCGACGTGTCAGTTACCGATCTTCTCGGCAGAGAGCCGGTCC
>CAYTVP010000451.1:0-3567 GCA_964441675.1 uncultured Solibacteraceae bacterium
TGGGAGCGGCGCCTCTGGGACTGGGGGCTACTGCCGTTTCTAGTGCGGGATGTGGTCGGAGCGAGCCAGGAAGAAAGCTTCGGCATTCGCCAGAATCACACAATGCACCTGGGCGACTGGCGCTTGCTGTTAGAGCGCCATTTTCCTTTCCAGGAGTATCGCCTGTTCGTCCCTGAGCGAGGGCCGTGGGAGAGAGCCGTCAAACGGACCGCGATCCGGCTCGATCCACATCGTTCCACCTGGCGGGCAGCGCGATTGCTGGGAGGCACTCTGGCAGCCGCCTGCCGGAAGGAGGGCATTGCCGGCGGTTCGGCGATGCCGGAACGGTTCGAGGACCTTCTGCAGTGTCCGGACTGCGGCGGCACCTTGACCCGGGACATCGAGGCAACGCTCGTCTGTAAATCCTGCAGCTACCGGGCTGCTCTCGACGATGGTGTCTACAATCTGCTGCCGTCCGCCGACCGCGTCGAACTCTACCCGGGGGACCGTTCGGACATTGTGGACTTCAGCCGCAGCACGCATGCGGCCGCGCTCGGAGAAGGCTGGCACGGCCTGGAGGGAGTTTACGGCAACAAGTATCGCTGGATCGGCCGGACGGCGATTGTCACGCTTCAGAATCTTAGGGGAGGATCGGCGCGTCTGCGCGTACGCGGCTTTCGCCCTACCGGCGATCAGCCGTTTGTGTTGGACATCGACTGCAATGGCGGGCGTCTGGGCACATGGACTCTGCGCCGGCCCGGGCTGTTCGTGGTCGAGACACCGCTGCCTGCCGCCACGCGGTATGAAATTTGCCTGCATGGGTCTCCGGTATGGCGACCCGAAGGAGATTCGCGCAACCTCAGCCTGAATTTCAGCCTGATCCGTCTTCTTCCACCGGACGAAAGGGCGGCTACTCGATAACCAGCAACAGATCCTTCGGTTCCACGCTTTCGCCAGACTGGACTATGCGCTTGACAATTCGCCCTGCCACCGGAGCGGAAATCGTAGTCTGCATCTTCATCGCCTCGAGCACCAGCAATTTCTCGCCGGCGGCCACGCGCTGATTCAGCTCGACATAAATGGCAGTGACGGCCCCCGGGATCGGGGCGGCCACCTGACCGGGTACGGAGGGGTCCGCCTTTTCCCGCTGCTGAACATCGCTCTTCAGTGATTTGTCGCGCACGCGGGCTTCGCGCGGCTGGCCGTTCAACTCAAAAAATACCGTCCGCGTGCCGTCGGGCAGCGCATCGCTGACAGTGAGGAACTTGATGACGAGCGTTTTTCCAGGCTCGAGATCCACTGTGACTTCTTCACCGCGTTTCATACCGTAGAAGAATTGCGGCGTCGGCAGAACTTCGACGTCGCCGTAAGCCTGGCGTGCCTTGGCGAACTTGACGAATACCTCCGGATACATCAGGTAGCTCATGAGGTCGGAGGAGGACGGTTTCTGGCCAATTCTCTTCTCCGCGTCCGCTGCGGCCTTCGCGAGATCTGTAGCTGGCAAGGCGGCTCCCGGACGGCCGCGGATCGGTTTTTTGTCCCGAAGAATCAGCTTCGCTATCTTTTTCGGCCATCCGCCTTCCGGCACTCCCAGGGAACCTTCGAACATTTCGACCACCGAGTTCGGCAGGGTCAGGGAATGATTTTCCGGCAGATTCTCGAACTCGTGTACAGTCATGCCATGGCCCACCAGGAAGATAGCCATATCGCCGACGACCTTGCTTGAGGGCGTCACCTTCACGATGTCGCCAAATGCGCGATTGACGTCCGCATAGGTACGAGCGATCTCGCCCCAGCGCGCGCCGAGTCCCATCGCTTCGGCCTGTTCCCGCAGGTTGGTATATTGACCGCCGGGCATCTCGTGCAAGTACAAGTCTGCGAGGCCGGAACGGGGCGCGGTGTCAAACGGTGCATATTGCGCACGCACGCGCTCCCAATAGTCCGAATACGCAAGCAGCGCTTCCTGATCTATCTGCGTGTTGCGCGGTGTTCCCGCTAAAGCCGCAACCACAGCATTGAGGTTCGGCTGGCTGGTGGATCCGGACATCGCGGCCGCGGCCACATCCGCGACGTCGACGCCGGCATCCGACGCTTTGAATATGCTGGCAGCGGCGACGCCACTGGAATCGTGGGTGTGGAAGTGAATCGGAATCCCCACTTCGTCCCGCAGCGCCTTGATGAGCTTGGTGGCGGCGTACGGCTTCAACAAACCGGCCATATCCTTCACCCCCAGGATGTGCGCGCCCATCTTTTCCAGTTCTTTCGCCATCCGGACGTAATATTCAAGGGGGTACTTATCGCGCTTGGGATCAAGAATATCGCCCGTGTAGCAGACAGCGCCTTCGCAAACGCGGCCGCTCTTTCGAACCGCTTCCATGGCAACCTTCATATTCGGCAGCCAGTTCAACGAATCGAAGACGCGGAAGATATCAATGCCTTCCGAGGCTGCTTCGGCAATGAACTCCCGGACGACATTATCCGGATAAGCCGTATAGCCGACCGCGTTCGAAGCTCGCAGCAACATTTGGAAACAGATATTCGGAATCGCTACCCGAAGCCTGCGGAGACGTTGCCACGGGTCTTCCAGGAGAAATCGCATCGTGACGTCGAATGTTGCCCCACCCCACATCTCGATCGAATAAAGATTCGACATCCGCTGCGCCACATGATTGGCAATGGCAACCATGTCATGAGTCCGAACGCGAGTAGCCATTAGCGATTGGTGCGCATCCCGGAAGGTGGTGTCAGTCAGCAGAAGCCGTTTCTGGCCGCGGGTCCAGGCAGCAAACCGTTCCGGTCCCATCTCTTCGAGCAAGTCTTTTGAACCCCGAGGCGGCCGCGTGGAATCGTGAGGCGGAATTTGTGGCGGACGCAGATGTTCGGGGGCAGGCTTCCCTGCTACCTCGGGATTGCCGTTGACAATTACTTCCGCCAGGTAGGACAGCAGCCTCGTCGCACGATCCCGGCGGCCCATGAACTTGAAGAGCCCGGCTGTCTCGTCGATGAATGACGTCGTCGCTTCGCCGGACTGGAACTTCTGGTGATTTACGACATTCTCGAGAAACGGGATGTTCGTCTTGACGCCTCGAATGCGGAATTCCCGAAGGGCGCGATCCATACGATGGCAGGCGTCGGGGAATGTCCGCCCCCATGCAGAGATTTTTACGAGCAGAGAATCATAGTAGGGAGTAATCACCGCGCCGCCATAGGCAGAAGCGCCATCCAGCCGTATGCCGAAACCCGCGGGAGAACGGTACGTCTGGATGCGGCCATAATCGGGCGTGAAACCGTGCGCCGGGTCCTCGGTAGTGACGCGGCATTGCAAGGCATAGCCGTTCAACGGCACATCATCCTGTTTCGGAAGACTCATCACTCTGCCATGCAGGTCATGACCTTCGGCGATCAGAATTTGCGCCTGCACGATATCGATGCCCGTCACCATCTCGGTGACAGTGTGCTCTACCTGCACGCGCGGATTGACTTCGATAAAAAACCATTCCCCCGAGTCGGCGTCCACCAGAAACTCGACGGTTCCCGCGGAGTAATACCCGGCCTTGCGAGCCAATGCGACTGCCGCGTCGGCGATCT
>CAYTVP010000452.1:0-3566 GCA_964441675.1 uncultured Solibacteraceae bacterium
TCGCCGGTAGTATCTTTCAGGAACCGTACCGGAGTCCGAGGATCTTCGTTCCGGTATCGTCCGTCAAGCTGCTCACTCCCATTGTGCCGACCAAAGCGCTGGCCGTCGGCCGCAATTATCGAAGCCATGCCGGATCGGACGTGCCGTCCCGGCCGGAAATCTTCTATAAGCCCTTGACTTGCCTGCAGAATCCCGGTGACCCGATTATCATCCCATCCGACGCCAACAACGTTCATTTCGAGGGGGAGGTTGTGATCGTGATCGGAAGCCGCATCCGTAATGCCTCACCCGAACAGGCGAAGGCGGCGATCTTCGGCGTTACCTGCGGAAACGATGTCAGTGAGCGCGACTGGCAGAACGGCAAGGATAAGGACATGCAGTGGTGGCGTGCCAAGGGCGCTGATACGTTTGGCCCTATGGGACCGGTAATTGCGCGGGGGTTGGATTACGGAAATGTGATGCTCACCACGCGCGTGAATGGCCAGGTAAAGCAGCAGCAATCGACGAAAGACCTGATCTTCGATTGCCCGACCATCGTCAGCTTTGTCAGCAAGTACGTGACGCTCGAACAAGGGGATGTGATTTTCACAGGTACGCCGGGAACAACCAGCCGTCTCCAGCCGGGTGATACCTGCGAAATTGAAATTGAAGGCGTCGGCGTGCTCAAAAATCCGGTGAAGGCTGCCTAGACTTCGATCGCACGGGCTGGTCGCGCCGGCCGTGTTTCACGGCCAGCACCAGCAATCCGAATCCAAGCAACAGCACGATCGCGAACAGCGCGAAGATTCGCCGCGGAACCCTCGTGCGGATATTCTCTGCACTCTCTACATCACGAATTAACTTCTCGATCGCCTCTCGTTCAGAAATCATTTAATGCACAGCTACTTCATCTGACACCGGCCACGGAGCGCCGGCCTCAGTTCTTACTCCCTGAAGGTTGCCTTCGCTGTCAAATGGCAGAGGCTGCGCCTCGCCGATAATCTCAAGCGCAGGGTTAGCTTCAATTTCCTTGCGTAAATTCGCGGAAAGCTCGAGGACACGGAGCTCCAGCGTGTTGCGAATCCATCCGATCGTCACCTCGGCCATATCGAGCTTACCGACAGTGGGCGCAATCTTCTCGAGGCACATGCGATCGGTCGGGAAATGGCATGGTGTGCGATTCGCCTGCGGAGTCGACGCCGTTAGTGAATTGATATATGTTGGTACCCAATCGACTGCCTCAAGCAGACGGTCATGAATAATATCCGACAGGCCAAGCCCGACGGCATTTCCATATGTATTCGCGGCGAGGCCGCGTAAAAAGATCCGGTGGATGACCGGCGCGGTATCCCAGGGATTGTACTGTCCCTGAACGCCTCGATTGACAACCTTCGTGTCCATTCCCGCACCCGAGATTGTTTTACCGATCTCGTCAATCATGAGGATATCAATCTCTTTTACGGGAACCCGGCCCATCCAGGACTTGGTGAGCTCCAGCAGCTCTTCCTCTTTTGTCTCCATACTCTCGACCGGAACAGCAGTAAGCTGGGCCGTGTTGTGATTGGCGTCTTCGAGGATCGCCAAGCCCCCGAGAATCTTGCCGGACCCCAGTACTTGCCGCCCGACGGTACGGATGATCGTTTCGAGGCCCAGCTTATAGGCGTAGGTGTGATAACGCTGTGCGCCGGCGAACTTTCCCAATCCGATGGCCATCATTTTGAACAGGCCGCTCTCGATCTTTCCGCTGAAATCAGTGTGCCATTTCACCCGCCCGACCAGCATCACGCCGTCGGAGTCATACGCATTCTTGTCGAGAAAGGCTTCGATGCCGTCCGACGTTTTGCCCAGACTCACGACGTCGAGCGACGAAATTACCGGACAGCCCATCGTGGCTTCATGAATTCCGTAATGCGCCAGCACATCCGCCTGACCTTCCGCCGTTGCTGCGCCATGGCTGCCCATTGCCGGAAACAGGAACGGCTGCATGCCGGCTGATTTCCAATAATCGACGACAGCCCGAACGATCGTGGCAATGTTGGTGATCCCTCTAGAGCCGACGCCGATGGCGATGCGCGAGCCAGGCTTCAATCTTCCGGCAAATCCGGCGTTTTTCAGCTCGGCGGCAATTGTGCCGGGAATGTCTTTTACACTGCGGTCCGGGAACTTTTGCCGGACCAATAGCATTGGGGCGAACTCCATGTCCGGATTATACGATCATGTGTGTTGATGCAAGCATCGCTAGCGGATAGTCCCTTTGCCGTGCTGACCGTTGTGGTAGCGCCGGCAATTCTGACAAACGCCTGTTCCGTGTTGGCGCTCAGCACCTCGAACCGGCTGGCGCGAGTTGTCGATCGCACGCGATTTGTAACAGAACTGTTGAAAAACGCCGAACCCGACAGCCGTGTTTATCAGTCGAACCGTCAACAAATCGATCTCTTAAGGATGCGCGCGCAGCTACTGGTAAAGGCGCTCCGGATTCTCTATGCCGGCCTGGGAATGTTTGCCGCTGCGGCACTGATCACGGTACTGGGGTCGGTGGCGGTGTCGTTTCGGAGCGGCGCCGCATTCCGGACGGCAGCCCTTGCCGCATTTGTTGCAGGAGTGGCAGCCACAGGATGTCTGGTCTATGGCAGTTCCTTGATGGTCGCCGAAACGCAGGTCGCGCTACGGCAGATTGCGGGGGAGGTAGAAGCTGTTGTGCGGGACGACGCGAGTTATTGACTAGGCCGCTTCATCGCCGTCGTCAGCGCTGCGAACGCCCCATTCCGTTTCGAGCATTCGGGAATACTCTCCCGAAGCATATAACTCGAACTCGAACTGGTGCGGCTGAATTCCGCTGAAATTCCACAGCAGTTGACGGCTCATATACAGCTGGTCGGCGTAGCGATAGTAGTGGCGAATAAATTCCGGTGCGAGTACCTCGCGGGAGGGGAGCTCTGCAAACAGAGCATTCAGGCCCAATGCACGCGAGAAGATGGAGCGATAGTCGGCAACTCCCCAAGTCTTCAACTTTTCCCGGACACCGGCCGGCGGATGGTCCACGAGTATGGCTGCGAACGCCTGATAGCACAGGCCGCCCTTCTGTAGGACCGGCTCCCGTTCCACCAGATCGAGGCACTGGTCGATCCAGCGCATCAGGTCCCGCCCGACATAAAACAACATCTTGATTTCGCAATAACGGCCGGACAGCAAACGCTCGTCCAGTTGGTCGCGGGAAAGCTGTCCTGCCGGAAGAAGCCCCTGCAACATCAGGCTTGCCCGGGAGCTTTCGACGAGCTTGTCCGTACCTGCCGTTTCAGCGAACGGATGGAGTATCAGAGGAGAAAGCCTCCAGGTCTGTACGGAAGATACCGGCATGGAGATCATCGTCTAAAGATTTATCGACCTGGAGGGGTGAGTCTTTAATGCAACCGGACTATTTTCGTTCCTCCAGTAAGACCTTGGTGGTGACGGGCTCTCCGTTGCGCAACACCTTTACTTCGACTTCATCGTTTGGTTTCTTGGCACGGAGGGCGTAGGTGAAATCGTACAGATTGTCAATTTTCTTGCCGTCGAACTCGATCATCACGTCACCTGCCTTCAATCCG
>CAYTVP010000453.1:0-3562 GCA_964441675.1 uncultured Solibacteraceae bacterium
CGGGCATTACCTACATCCTTGATGAACCAAGCATCGGCCTGCATCAGCGGGATACCAAGCGCCTCATCAAGATCCTCGAAGAACTGCGCGACCTCGGTAACACGGTACTGGTGGTGGAGCACGATCCGGAGTTGATGCGCGCCGCCGACCATGTCATCGATCTTGGTCCGGCCGCCGGCGAATTTGGCGGCAACGTCGTTTTTGCCGGATCGTACAAGGATCTGGCGAATGCGCGAAATGGCACCGGCACGCTGACATCCCGCTATCTGTCCGGAGAGCTACGCACGTCGGCGAACAAGACTCGCCGCCCGTTCAATCGAAAAAAGACTGTTCAGTTCAAGGGCGCGCGCGCCCACAATCTGAAGAACATCGACGTCACCATTTCTCTGGGCTTGTTGACCGCCATCACCGGCGTTTCCGGCTCCGGTAAGTCTACGCTGGTACACGACGTCATTCACAAGTCGCTCGACCAGCGGTTGCGGCATCTCCATCCGGAAAGAAGTAGCCGCACGAAGGAAGACGCAAGAGACATCGCCGAAAAACCAGCCTGCCGCGAGGTCACAGGCGTCGAAAAGCTCGATGATGTCGTGCTGGTGGATCAATCGCCGATCGGCCGCACGCCGCGGTCGAATCCGGTGACTTACACGAAGGCCTTCGACATAATTCGCGAGCTGTTTGCGTCGACGCCGGAAGCCAAGCGGCTGGGTATGACCGCCGGACATTTCTCGTTCAATATTCCGGGCGGACGCTGCGAAACCTGCCAGGGCGATGGGACTGTAACAGTGGAAATGCAGTTTCTCGCCGACGTGGAGTTGGTGTGCGACGATTGCCACGGTACGCGGTATAAGCCTTCGGTCCTCGGCATCCAGTACAAAGGCAAGAATATACACGAGGTCCTGCAATTGACGGTGCGCGAAGGACTGGATTTCTTCAGCGATACTCCCAAGCTCGCTTCGCGCCTCCAGGTTTTAGCCGATGTCGGGCTTGGCTATTTGCGCCTTGGCCAGTCGGCGACAACGTTATCCGGCGGCGAAGCGCAGCGCGTGAAACTCTCCGCCTATCTCGGGCAGGCATCTGCGAAGAACACGCTGTTCATTTTCGACGAGCCCACTACCGGCCTTCATTTCGACGATATTGCCAAGCTGCTTGACGCATTCGCGCGCCTGATCAAGAAGGGCGGAACGGTGCTGTTGATCGAGCACAATCTCGATGTCATCAAAAGCGCGGATTGGGTGATCGACCTCGGCCCCGAAGGCGGCGCCGGTGGAGGTACCATCGTGTGCGAGGGCACGCCGGAGCAAGTTGCCGGTTACGAAGGTTCTTATACCGGCCAGGCGCTGCGTAAGGTTTTGGGATGACGATCGCCGTATTCGCGCTATGGGTAGCTTTTCAATCGGCGGAGATGCAATCCGGCATCGGAGCTCTCGACGCCGGCAAGTTCGAAGAGGCCGAGCGGATCTTCGAAAAAGCTGTCGCCGCAGACCCTAAGGATTATTCGGCGCTCTTTCACCTCTCTCTGGCGCAGACCTTCGTGAACAAAGACGAAGCCGCCATGGCTGGCTTCCGAAAAGTTCTGGAGATGAAGCCCGATCTGTTTGAAGCGGAGCTGAATCTTGCTCTCCTTTTGCATCGGCATCGAAAGTTCGATGAAGCGGCGCCGATGTTCGAGGCGGCACTGAAGCATAAGCCGGGCGAGATCCGCGCCACCTATAACCTTGCTGAGTCGTATCGCGAGCTGGGACGCTGCGATGCGGCGGAACGATGGTTCCTTAAGACGCTGGAACTCGATCCGAAGATGACCGCCGCGCAACTCGGCATCGGGCGTTGTCTTGTTTCGCTGAAACGTTTGGATGAGGCGGCGCCTTTCTTTGAGATGGCGGACGGCCAGTTGGAGATGGCGCAGGCTTACGAGGATGCCGGCGCGCTGGAGAAGGCCGTACCGATCTACGAGGCCGCCCTCAAGGCGGAAGACTCCCTCGTGCTGCGCACGCGCCTTGCCGCTGTATATTTGAAGAGCAAGCAGTTCGACAAAGCAGAGGAGATGGTGGCCGGCGCGCTGAAGCAAGCTCCGGACGACTACGACCTGCATCTGACGTACGGCAGGTTGCTACGCGATAAGAGGCAATTCCTCCCCGCTGCACAGCACTTCGCGCGCGCCGTCCAGGTGAAGCCGGATTCGGTGGAAGCGCTCAATGAACTGGCCGGGATGTTCATCTCGCTGAATGAAGACGCTCGCGCGATTGCCGTGCTCGACCGGCTGAAGACGCTGGGCGCCGAAATTCCCGGGCACATGTTCTTCCGCGCCGTGGTGCTCGACCGCAATAAGCAGGTGAAGCCGGCGCTTGCCGCTTACCAGGCATTTCTCGCCGCCAGCAATGGAGAGCATCCGGACGAAGAGTTCAAGGCGCGCCAGCGAGCCCGGATTCTGGAAAAGGAGGCCCGGCGATGATCTGCCTTCTTTTGCTCTCGTTCGCCGTAACGCCTCTCGACTTCGAAACGGTCAAATCGGAATCCAATCCGGTAAAACGGACCGAGAAGGCCCTCGATTTTTCCTACCAGAAGCTGACTGAAGCGCGGGAGCATGCTTCCGCCGGAAACTACGAAGAGATGGGCCGTGCTGTGGCGGAGATCGCAGATGGAGCGGATGTGGCTCTGGAGTCGATTCGCGCCAAGCGCAATGTCCGCGCGATGAAGAAAGCAGAACAGCGGTGCCGGGATATTTTGCGCAGACTGGATACGCTGCGCCAGGATCTGCCGCCTGCAGAACGCGGTCCTGTCGAAAAGGCGGTTGCCCGTATACAGGAAGTACAGGAGCGCATCCTGCAATTAGCTCTTGGGAGAAAGCCATGAAGTTGCTGATGGCGCTATCGCTCGCTGCCATATCGCTTTGGGGACAGAAGGACTTTCTGACTACCGATGAGGCAGACCAGATCCGGCTGGCGCAGGAACCGAATGTGCGGCTGCAGGTCTACCTGCAATTTGCCCGGCAGCGGCTGGACCTGATCGAGCAGGCAATCAAGAAAGAGAAGGCCGGCCGCTCTGGTTTGATTCACGAGTATCTCGAGGAGTACACGCAAATCATCGAGGCCATCGATATCGTCATCGACGATTCGCTTAAGCGCAAGGCGGTCCTCGATGAAGGCGTCGCCGCCGTTGTGAAAGTCGAGAAAGATCTGTTGGCGAAGCTCGAAGCGTTTCGCAGCTCCAATCCGCCTGATATCGACCGCTATCGTTTCGCCCTGGAGCAGGCGGAAGATACCACCCGCGATTCGCTCGAGATGGCGCAGGAAGACTTCGCTACGCGGGCGGCCGATGCCGCCCAAAGAGAGCAGCAGCAGCGGAAGGAAGTTGAGGAGTTGCAGCGGCCCATCGATCCGGAAGCGGCGAAACCGGTAGAGAAGCAGACGGAAGCCGAGAAGAAAGCCACCGACGCCGCGAAGCCGCCTCGGAAGCCTCCGACGCTCCGGCGCAAGGGCGAGACTCCACCGCCGGCGAAGCCCTAACGCGCCTCTACATTCGCGGCGACTGTCCCGCGATAACGCCACTGCGGAATCGCCGATAA
>CAYTVP010000454.1:0-3558 GCA_964441675.1 uncultured Solibacteraceae bacterium
CCCATCCGCCCTAACGGAATCCCTTCTCCACCTTTCTTGATGTCCTCACTGGACGAAAAGGCCAGCTCGCCCGGAGTATCCGTCCATCCCGGGATGACGGTATTCACTCGAATGCGTTTCGATGCCAGCTCTGAGGCCAGCGTCCGCGCCAGGCTGGCGACTCCCGCCTTGGCCATGTTGTAGACAGAGGCGTTCGGATATTGGCGTACCACATGGACCGAACTGATGATGAGCAGGCTACCGCCTGTTCCTTGTTCCACCATCCGGCGTGCGGCTGCCTGGCAGGAATAGAACGTACCGATCAGGCTGGTGGACAGCGTGAATTGTATATCCTCTTCGGTAACGTCCAAGAACGGACCTCGGCGGCTCGCGATCGCCGACGTCACAATCGCATCCAGCCGCCCATATTGCGTTACAGCCCGCGCAACCGCTTCTTCGTTCGAAGACAGCGAGGAAACGTCACACCGAACAGCAACTGCGTCTCCGCCATCGCCACGAATCGAATCGGATACTTTGCGGACTCGCTCTTCCTGAAGATCCGTGAGAACCACTTTGGCCCCGGCCGCGCCAAGGACGCGGGCGATTCCCTCGCCGATGCCTTGGGCAGCGCCCGTAATCAAGATCACCTTATCGGCAACGTTCATCAACGCAGGAATATCACGCGGAAAGTCAGCTCAACCAGCTTATTTTCAGAAAAAGCGTTCGATGGTACACGGCAAAGCCGCTGGTATACTTGACCTTACCCTCTACCCCAGAGACTGGCTGTAATTCTCGTACACTTGCTTCCGGTCGCGAAGCGTTCGCGCGGCAGCCAGGTGAATTGTTTACTGAATGCACAATATCGACCTTATTCTGATTCTCGCCGTCGGTTTCATCATCGCGATGGTGCTCGGCTACTTCACCCATCGCCTTGGATGGTCGCCGATTGTCGGGTACCTTCTGGCCGGGATTTTGGTGGGGCCCAACACTCCTGGCTTCGTAGCAAACCGCGAGTTAGCCGAGCAGTTGTCGGAAGTTGGCGTTATCCTCCTGATGTTCGGCGTCGGATTGCATTTCCACCTGAAGGACCTGCTTGCTGTTAAGGGCATCGCTGTGGTCGGGGCTGTTGTGCAGAGTCTCACCGCGACTGCGCTCGGCGCTTTTGCATTCCACGCCATGGGGCGAAGCTGGCAGTCCGGGATTGTGCTGGGTCTGGCCCTTTCGGTAGCCAGCACGGTGGTCCTGATCCGCGTCCTCTCCGACAACGGCGCGCTGCAAAGCCCTACCGGACGAATCGCCGTTGGATGGCTGGTCATGGAAGACATTTTTACGGTGTTTGTGCTGGTGCTGCTGCCGGTGTTGTTTGGACCCCAAGCATCCACGGGAACGGACAATCTCGTGACCGCTACGGCCATCGCGGCATTGAAGATCGGCGCATTCATCGTATTCACACTGTTCGTCGGCGGGAAGTTTGTGCCATGGCTGCTGAATAAGATCGCCGAAACGCGATCGCGGGAGCTGTTCACGCTGAGCGTTCTATCTCTGGCTCTCGGAATCGCCGTCTCCGCGTCGTTGCTGTTCGACGTATCGATGGCTCTTGGGGCCTTTCTAGCCGGTATGGTGGTTGGACAATCCGAGTTCAGCGCGCGCGCAGGCGCCGAAGCGCTCCCGATGCGGGATGCATTCGCAGTGATGTTCTTCCTGTCCGTTGGCCTGTTGTTCGATCCGCAGCAGGCTTGGCAGTCGCCGGTCTTAACCCTGGTGACGCTGGCTATTGTGTTGATCGGCAAGCCGCTCGCCGCCATTTTGATCGTTGCCCTGCTGGGCTATAGTTCCCGCATCGGGCTCGGGGTTGCTCTCGCACTGGCGCAGATCGGCGAATTTTCCTTCCTGCTGGGAAGCGTCGGAAAACAGTTGAACGTGCTGAACGACGCTGAGATCAATGCCCTGATCGCCACTGCCATTATCTCGATCATGCTGAATCCGATGCTGTACCGGGCGGTGGGTCCGCTAGAGTCGTTTATCGAGCGCCGTCCGCAGCTCTGGCGATTCCTCAACCGCCGGCGCGCTAAAGCGCTGGAAGTCGAAGCTGTATCCGACGAAAAAGGTACAGCCCACGAGGCCATCGTAGTCGGCTATGGGCCGATCGGCCAGATGGTCTCTCGCATGTTGATAGACCGGGGAATCGTTCCGACGGTTATCGAGATGAATATCGAAACTGTCCGGCGGCTTCAGATCGAAAAGCGACGGGTGGTATACGGCGATGCAACCCAAACCGAAGTGTTGAAGCAAGCCGGCGTCGACCATGCGTTGAGTCTGATTTTGAGCGCCTCCGGCTCGTCCCACGCCACCGAAGCCGTGCGCATTGCACGGCAGATCAACCCGTCCATACATGTGGTCGCCCGGGCGGATTTCGTCCGGGAAACCGGTTCCTTACGGAGAGCGGGTGCCGATGAAGTATTCTCCGGCGAGGGCGAGCTTGCGTTGGCTATGACCGATAGTATCCTTCGGCATTTGGGAGCCACGCCGGAGCAGTTGGACGAATCGCACAACCAGGTCCGGCAGAGGCTGCTTCAAGCCCAGGCTTGAGGCAGCCGGGCGATGAGCCTTCGCGATCCAGGCGCCGCGTTGATTTCTAAAGCCGCTCGAGGCGTGTTGTCGAGTCGCCAAACTGATCCAGCTTGATACCGAACCGATCCATTAGCGACAGATACAAGCTGCACATCTTGCGGTTGTCTTCGCTGTCATTCAGGTAGTTCAGAGTCCGCCCCGTTTCGAGGGTACCTCCGAGTCCGCCCGCGAGCACCAGCGGCAAGCGGAAGTTATCGTGTTTCCGGCCGATCCACAAGTTCGACAGAAACATCAGGCAAGTATGGTCGAGAACCGAGCCGTCGCCCTCCTTCATACTGTCCAGCTTCGATGCCAGGTACGCAAACTGCTCGACGTGGAACCGGGCGATCCGTTCGTATCCGTCGGACGTATTGTCGTGGGAGGCGGCGTGATGTCCTTCCTTTACGTTGAGAAACGGATAGTACATCGCCGAAAGGTCGCGCGAAATGAGCAGCGAACCGACGCGCGTTTTATCCGTCTGAAACGCAATCGCGATGATGTCGCACATCAGCTTTGCATGATCGCGAAGGTCTTCCGGGAGTCCGTTAGCAGGGCGGTCCATCCGGGCAGCCACAACATTTTTCGCTTTCGCCGCGCTCTCGGCTGCTTCCTTGCTTTTACGCATGCCTTCGACGCGTTTTTCCACTTCCCGCACGCTGGTGAGATACTCGTCGAGCTTGCTTTTGTCGGTAGCGCTAATTGTCCGGGTCAATTCCTGTGCCCGCTCCCGGACACGGTCGAGGATACTGATGTTCAACAGGCTGCCGCGATTGTCGAAAAGGTTGTCCCAGGCAAGCGAGGGGTAAACTTCAACCGGCACCGGCGAATCGGGTGTCTGCCATGAAATGTGCGAGCTGTAAGCCATCGAAAAGTTCGTTTCGTGGTAACCCGTCATGGGTTGTTCGCACGCCAGAACAACGCTCGACTGGGGTGTCTCCTCGCCGATCCGGCTGGCGATCATCTGGTCGA
>CAYTVP010000455.1:0-3549 GCA_964441675.1 uncultured Solibacteraceae bacterium
TGACGAAGATTTATCGATACCCGTTACTCAGGGACAACCCGCTAGTTACGTGGGCAGCGGATGGCTATCAGGGACGCAAAGCGCGAGAATCTTCCAATCCGCGTTGAATACTACTGCCCCCTCGCGGCATTTGGACACCCGCAACTTCCAGGGACCTTCCGCCGGCGCATCGACAATGACGCTGGACTCTGTTTCGTTGCCGACGGCTGGTTGCTCTTCGGTTCTGTGAGGCTGTCGTTTTCGAATATCCGAAAGAGCGGTGCCGGGTTCTATGGCGCCACGCCAGATGCCGCCAGATACTGCGTGAGCTTCGCCTGAAAGGTTCGTTTCCGTGCGATGACACTGGTACTTACGCCAATACCAAGGTCGCTTTCTGAAACCGGGCGGCCGCGAACAACACCCCCCGGGTTTTGCGGAAAAGTTGTTCTGCGAGAAATCCCCCTTCGGCGGACACGGGGCGGGGAAACTGAGCAGCCGCAAGCGGAACAACCTGTTTGACTCGGAAAGCCTCAATCACCAGCAGCACTCCCGGCAGGTTCCTCTGTTCTCCACAGGCCGGCTATCTTCGTCAAGCTCTGCCGCGGCGCAGCCGTGACGACGGTGCCCGCATTCGAGACGATGACGCCCTTCGAGCTCCACTTTCCGCCAACGGTTTTGCCCGCGTAGGCAGTTCCCACAAGGGTCCATCGGGAATGACGACAAGCTGCGTCCTGCTGCGCAAATGTTCTGCGAGCGGCTTGAGCAGTAAGTCGTAGAGTTCGCGCGCGGGTTTAGAAAAACGATTGTCAGCTTCGCTGAGCATGCTTCGGAAACGTTCGATGCGACTTGCCAGCTCCTTCTCTTCGATGTCCAGCGGATACAGCTTGATTGACACTCTGCTCTCGTTGGTAATCACGAAGACGTAACTTTTCTTTTCGGCTACTACAAACTCCAATAAAGCGGTATTCGCATAGGGCAACAGTAGTTCAGCTTCCTCAAGCTTCAGCGGCGGCGCTTCGCCGCGCTGTGTCCGCAACTCGGGATGGGCGGCATACAGATTCGTCTGAAAGGTTCCGAGTTGAGTCGGGCTCTTTGCAGTTGAGCTTCGAGCCCAGAAAGACGCGCTTGGTCAGGCTGAGGGCGAAGTTTCTCGGCGTAGACCTGGGAGTTCAGGGAGACGAGCTGCTCATTCACCTTGCGTTCGTGCTCCTGTTCCTGGCCGGTCATCCTCTTGGTGAAGTTGACACGGCCGGTCCAAAACATCGAGGAGCACGCGCCCCTTGGCGCGCTCGGCGAAGGTTAGAGCCTCGGCAGCTTTGTTTTGAGTCGCCAGCAGCTCGACCATCGCATGATACGGAGAGAGTTTCGATTCGAAGAAACGTTGCTGCGCTTGTGCACCTCCCGCAACCTGGGCGCGAAGGGCTTCAATGCCGGTAATTGCGTCTTCAAAGGGCTCCCGAGCTTTGGCAGGCTGATCGAGAGCGCGGTATGCATTGCCGGCTGTGACCTGAGCTTCCCACAGGGTGTCTCGGAGACCCATCTTCCGGGACAGCGCAGCGGCGCGCCCTGCGAACTCCAGCGCTTGCGAGTAATTTCCTTGATCCGCATGCGTCATCGCTATGTTGATAAGGACGGACGTCGTTTGCCTGCTTCCGCGGTCGTCAGCCAAAGAGCCAGGCTCTTCTCGAAGTGAATCAACGCCTGCTTGAAGTTCTTTTTATGACCGTGAACTCCTCTCGTGGAACTTGAGCGATTTGTCGAAGTTGCCCTCGTGATGATGAAGATTCCCCAGAGTGTTGAGAGCTTTTGGCAGTCCCGGCCTTATCGCCGATCTGTTCGCCGATATCTCGTGCCAATTCCAGTGTTGCGATGCCGCTAATACTGCCCTTGACTCGTAAGCCAATTGCCGAGAGTGCTTAGTGCCTGAACCAACTCAGGGGTGACCAACTCTTTGTCTCTGGCCAGCATCCCTGTCCAGGATCTGCCAGGAACTGTGTGCATGGCGGACTCAACGTTGTTGCCGCTACTGAAGTGCCACTGTTATTTCAGCACCGTGCTTCGGGAGTTGTTCCTCAAAGATTCCTAAAATCGAGCGGCGGCAATTGAATGCTTTGCGCCTCTGACGCTTTTAAGCGATATGATCGCCACCACGATGCTTGCTTTGATCCTGTTGTGGAATGCTGCTGCTATCGAAGACGCGGCGCTGGGGACTTGGCGGTTTAAGCCGGCGCAATCTATCTATGAGTCCGGTCCCGCGCCACGCGAGTCCAAGCGAGTGTGGGAACGCGTCGGAGACAAGGTCCGATTCGTTCATACCGGTGTCTCCCACGATGGCAAAGTTTTTCGAGTCCAGTTTACGGCACGGTACGACGGGCGCGACTATCCCGTCGAAGGAAGTTCGCGCTACAACACCGTCTCATTGAAGTTGATCGATGCGCACCGGGTCGAGCAGACGTTCAAAAAGAGTGACGTGGTCACGGTGGAAGCGGTACGAGAGGTTTCACCAGATGGAAGGTGGATGACGATTATTGCGCGCGGCAGAAACACTCAAGATCGGACGTTTAAGAACACACTGGTCTACGAGCGCGAGAAACCGCCGCGATGATTCATGACGCACGCCGCCGGCCGGCGCGGCTACTCCATTTGACGACAGCAAATTGTCGTGATCAAGGCGCCGCGAGGTAGTCTGTTTCAAGGGAGGTTGCTCTCGGGAGCCTCCGAACGAAACGTAGATAGGAGATCTTGATGGGACGATTGGGCGGCAAGGTTGCACTTGTCACCGCAGCGGGCGCAGGAATTGGGAGAGCGACTGCAGAAGCGTTTGTGCAAGAAGGCGCACGCGTCTTTGCGACAGATATCGATGCGGGCAGGCTGAGCGGCCTTGCCTGTGAGCTGCGGCAGTTGGACGTAAGATCCACCGACTCCGTCGACGCGCTCGCACGCGAAATTGGCCCAATTGACGTTCTCTTCAACTGTGCCGGATTCGTGCATCACGGATCGGTGCTCGAATGCTCGGACGCCGACTGGGATCACACCTTTGACATAAACGTCAAATCGATGCACCGTACGGTGCGTGCGTTTCTACCGGGTATGCTCGAGCGGAGTAGCGGATCGATAATCAATATCGCCTCGGGAGCATCTTCGGTCAGAGGGCTGCCGAACCGGTATGCTTACGGCGCATCAAAGGCAGCTGTCATCGGTTTGACAAAGGCCGTGGCGGCTGACGTAATTCGCAAGGGCATACGGTGCAACGCGATTTGCCCCGGCACCATTGAATCACCGTCGCTAGAAGATCGCATTGAGGATCTGGCACATCGTGAAGGCAAGCCGGTCTCGGAAGTTCGGCAGGCATTCGTGAACCGGCAACCTGTGGGGCGCCTGGGTAAGGCCGCGGAGATTGCCGCCTTCGCCGTGTACCTGGCGTCAGATGAGAGCGCATTTACGACCGGCGCCATTCACATCGTCGATGGTGGCTTTTCACTATAACCTGCGAAGCCGGACGAAACTATCACTTATCACACCTTGACCTTCTACCTATCATGCTTTATCTTGAATGGTAGAAGCTTGAGG
>CAYTVP010000456.1:0-3545 GCA_964441675.1 uncultured Solibacteraceae bacterium
CTTCCGGTTGTCACCAAAGAATCGCTCCAGGGAGATGCCGGCACATTCTCGCTGTTGTTGACTCTGTCCGGCGCCGGATCGGTGTTGGGCGCGCTGATCGTCGCCTGGGCCAGTGAAGCTCCGCACAAGGGGAAACTTGCCTTGCTGACATTAATCGCGCTCGGCGCTGTTCTGTCCGGATTCTCCGTTTCGAAGAGCATTGCATTGACGGCTGTGCTGGTAGCAATAGCCGGCATACTTCTGATGATCGCGTTCGCCCTGATCAGCTCGCTAGTGCAGATGATTGCACCGGACGACATGCGCGGCCGCGTCATGAGCGTCTACAATTTAGCCTTCCGCGGCGGAATGCCGATGGGCGCTCTCGCTACCGGCCAGCTGATTCCGCATTTTTCGGCCCCATATGTTCTGGCGACGAATGGTCTATTGTTGTCAGCGGTGGGCCTTTGGTACTTGTTCATTCATCGCCGGGTCACCACGCTTTAAAATGAAAGCTTGCTTGTGAATTTCATGCGCGTCTGCTTGATCCTTGCGGCCGCCACGGCGGCATTCGCCGCGTCGCCGCAATTGGAGCAGGCGCGCGACCGCCAGGATCGCGCCGCAATCCAGAAGATGCTTCCCGCGCTCAATTTATCCGCCCAGAAACAGTTCTCGAATGCTCTGGCTCACTACAACCTGGCGATTGCGGAAGCGTATCTGGCGGAAGTGGCGCTGGAGCTCCGTGATCGTGCCGGTGCGGCGGCGGCAGCAGAAACCGGAATCCAGGCGGCACGCCGTGCTGTGGAGCTTGCTCCGAAGAATGCGGAATACCATCGTGTCCTCGGTGCCCTCTGCGGGTTGATTATTCCGGCGAACGTTTTGGCGGGAATCAAATACGGAAAATGCGCATTGGAATCGCTCAATAAGGCGATTGAGCTGGATGCCAAGTCAGCGGATGCGTGGACCAGCCGGGGCATCGGTAACTACTATCTTCCATCTCAATTTGGCGGAGGCGCAGGAAAGGCCATCGCGGATCTGCAACGGGCGACGAAATTGAACCCGAAGTCGGCGGAAGCCTGGCTGTGGCTGGGTCTGGCGCTACGAAAAGAGAATCGGAATGGTGAAGCGCGCGCTGCACTATCGCGCGCCGTCGAGTTGAGCCCTCAGCGCCTTTGGGCAAAGCAGCAGTTAGAGAAGACACCGGCGCAGTGACTCGCGGACGAGGCGCCGCTGCTGCGGGGATGCTTCTCATCACGCTGTTCAGCATCTTTGTTTATCCCAACCGGACATACCTGCAGTCGGATACGCAGATCTACGTTCCGGTGCTCGAATGGATGGAGGATCCCGGACTCTATCAGGACGATCTGATTCCTCGCGGAGCGCACATTTCCTACACGTTGTACGACGAAACAACGCGTGCGCTGCGCTACGTCACCGGCAGCGTGCAGTCCGCGCTCGAGTGGCAGCAATTTGTGTTTCGCGCCTGTGGGGTCTGGGGAGTGTATCTGATTGCGACCGCAGTTGGATTGGGGATCGGTCCCGCGCTAGCGACATCGTTGCTGGTTTCCCTGGGCGCGACTATCGTGGGACCCGCGGTATTGACGGTGGAGTATGAGCCTGTCCCGCGCGGCTTTGCCATCGGGCTGTTTTTATTGTCGGCCGGCATGTTGGCACACCGGCGTTATTGGCCGGCTGCCATCGCCGGCGGGATGGCGTTTGCCTTTCACGCGCCTGCCGTGTGGCCCTTCTGGCTGTTGGTGCCGCTGTTTGGCCGCCGTCGTGAAATGCTGATTGGCCTGGCGGCTACAGCGGCATTGATTGCCGTTCTTTCTGTCCCGCAGACGGATATCGCCGAACGGCAGCGGCTGTTCACGGTATTGAGTGACGATCACGCGCGCCTGCAGCAGTTGCGAGCCAGCTATAACTGGATCTCCATCTGGTTCGGGAGACATTTCTGGTTCTATCTGACAGCCTGGTTGGTCTCGCTCGTCGCGTACTGGCGGGTGAAGAACTCGCTCTCTCCGACATTGCGGATTCTGTTTCTCGGTATGCCGATTCTCGGTATGTTGACGATGCCCGTATCGTATGTCCTGCTGGAGAAAATGCGCTGGGCGCTGCTTCCGCAACTGCAGCCGATGCGTGCGCTGCTGTTCGTTGTACTGTTTGCCGCGATCCTGGCGGCGATAGCCGCTTGGAAGACGAAGAACCTGGCAGAACGGGCGGCATGGCTGGCTCTGGTCACGATGGTGCCATTCCTGCACGGCGGACAGGCCCCTAGGAAAGTGGAGACGCCGGAGCTGCGAGAACTGGCGGACTGGGCAAGGAAATCTACTGCCCGCGATGCCGTGTTTCTGTTTCCGGACGAAGGCCGCGCGCTGCCGCCAGGAATTTTTCGTGCCCGCGCGCTGCGCACGGTGTATGTCGATTGGAAATCGGGCGGCCAGGTAAATTACTTTCCGGGATATGCCGAAGTGTGGTGGCAACGCTGGACTGAAGCTCTTGTGCCGCCTTTCGAACCGGGCCGCACCGGTACGCTTTCTGAGATGGGCATCGACTATCTCGTTCTCTCGACCTCGGCTCTCCCGCACCGATCTCCCGTTTGGAAGAACGAGCGGTACGCCGTCTACTCCATTTATCAGTAAATCGGCGGCTCGCCGGGCGGGCGCGTTTTCCAGCGCCGGTGGATCCATAGCCACTGGTCGGGATACTGCCGGATTACCGCCTCGAGAATTGTTTGCAACGTCTGCGTGTCCGTTTGAACGTCGCCGGTCATCTCGACGATCGGCAGAAACTTCAGCACATATCGCCCAAGGCTGTTATCCCACAGAGCAAAACCGGGAATCACCGCAGCGCCGGTGTGGTGCGCCAGCTTGACGAAGCCAGAGTTCGCCGATGCGGCAACTCCAAAAAAGTTGATGAACACGCCATCGCCGAGCCCTGCGTTTTGGTCGATGAGGATACCGACCGCTTCGTTTCGGGCTAAGGCTTTCATTACGCCGCGCAGGAAATCTTTCTTGCCGTTGATCCGGTTGCCGCTTCCCTCGCGGCGTTCCGTCACAAAGCGGTCGAGATATGGATTGTCGAGTGGGCGGACGACCACGTGCATAGGCTCGCAAAGCAGTGCGTGCGCATAGGCGCTCAGTTCCCAGTTGCCGAGATGCGCCGTTGCGAAAAGGATGCCCCGTCCTCGCTGCTTGGCTTCCTCGTAGTGCTCGAAGCCGCTGTAGTCGATCCAATCGCGGACATTGTCTTTCCGTATTTGCGGAAACCGCGCGAACGACCAGATCATGCGGCCTACCGATCGATAGACTCCATCGATCAACGCGGGCGGCAACCCGGCTAATCCAAGATTCCGTTCACCCACGCGGCGAAGGCGCGGCACTGCGGCATCGATCACCCTGGCATAGAAGCGGCCAAGCGCCTGGGGAGCAATCGTACATGTGCCCAGAATTGCGCGGACAATCAGGTATTCGAGGGTGTTACGCAATCCACCCGCCGCCGAGGACGAGATCGCCGGAATAGAATACGGCAGCCTGCCCGGGCGTCACCGCCCGCTGCGGCTCGTCGAA
>CAYTVP010000457.1:0-3529 GCA_964441675.1 uncultured Solibacteraceae bacterium
AGAGCATTCCGCCACCGAGCTTCCCGCTCGGCTTGCGGCCAGCCGGCAGTCCAGTAATTCTTTACGATGTCGTAGCCCTTGCGGTCTTTATACGCGGCAATCTGAGCGGCCACCTCCAAAATCGACCGGCCCTTGTTGACCGGCATGATAAGGGGCTGCTGAATCGAAGCAGTTCCGTCCAGCGCGCGCGCATCGCCCCAGGCTTCGAGGTAATGGGCAGCCGGAAGATGCCATGTCGCCAGGACAGCCGTTTCATCACGGTCGGATCCGAGATGAATTCGTGTTTGAGCTTTCTTTAGCTTTTCGGCGGTTCCCGCCGGACCGGTATAAGCCGGATTGCCGCCCAGGATCACCAGCGTATTCACGCGCCCGGCGTCGAGATCGCTGAGCAATTCCTCGAAGCCGGCGCGGCTTGGCACGGTGACGGCCTGGGTAAAGGTAACTGTCCGTCCGACATTGCCGAGGGCCTGGTTGATGAGCAGCGCCAGGGCATGTACCCGCGCGGGCTGACGCGGCCCGGCTACTACAATCGATCTGCCGGGCGCTCCTTTCAGATCCCGCACCATCGCCATCAAGGTCTTCTGGGCGATGTCCGGCGCGCCTTGAAGCACGTTCAGCTGGCCGACGACGCCCAACTCGCGCGCGAGAGCCGAAGCAAATTGATCGACCGCAGCGGCTTTCATGCGCAGGCGGTGATCGGCCATCGCACCGGTCACCGAGAACTGGCTTTCTACTACATACAGCCTGTTCATCTCGTCTTTGGTGTTGTTGACGCGCCGGCGCTCGGAGAACTGGCGGATGGGCAGCGGCGAACCGCTGTCGATTCCCAGAAAATCGGAATCCAGCGCAACGACAAAGTCAGCCTGATCGAAGCGGTAATGCACCTGATGAGGCTGTCCGAATGCGATTCGAGCGCCTTCGAGCGCATTCTCGTTGCTGAAAGCCTCGTACTCCACCCACTTGGCGGCAGGAAATTTCGCGAGAAGCGACTTGCGCACTTCACCGAGCGAGGGCGAGAGGACAGGTTCACTGAGAACCCGCAATCCCTGGCCCCGGCCAAGGGCCGCGGGAGTAAATCCACTACCGGCGAACTGGTCCCACGCCTCCCAGGTGGAAGGTTTTCCGTCGTTCAGAACCACACTCGAACGATCCGGATCGTAGATATTCAGAACGGACGCCTGCGCGAAACCGCAAGTTGCCCCGAGCGAGTAGGGGTGATTCGGATTCCCCTCGACTTTGGTCGGCCGGCCGTCGTGTGCCTCCACCGTCACTCCGAAGGCATTTCCGCCCTGGGTGAAAACAGTGTTGTAAAAATACGGCTTTCCCGGAATCAGATCCTCTACGCCCTTGGCAAGAGGAACGATTTTCTCTTCCGGGCGGCGGCATCCGGCAAGGCCCGCAATCCCGAACGAGGCAGCCATCAGCTTCAGGATGTGGCGGCGGCTGCCATTCGATAGCAGCTCGGCTCCACCGGGGAACTCCTTTTCCACCCACTCCTGGAACTGGGGCGATCCGGCGAGTTGGTTTAAGCTCCGCCAATACTTCGGACCGCTTTTCTCAGACGGGATGTTGATCTGAACAAGAGACATCAGCGATATCCTTACCGGTGGCACCCGGAACAGTTGACAGGCGGTGCAATTTTCTTTTCCGCAATAATTTCGCGTCCAATCTCAGCCGGGTCCCGGTCGGGAACCCAGGCCAGGTTCGTTACCAGTTCGGCAGGCCGAATATTTGCTGCCGGGCTGCGGTGACACTCCAGACACCAGGCCATCGACAGCGGCTCCACCTGCCTGACTTCGATCATCTGGTCGACCCGGCCATGGCAGGAAACACAACTCACGCCCGCGGTAATATGCGCAGAATGGTTGAAATAGACATAATCCGGAAGGCGGTGGATCTTCAGCCATTCGAGGGGCTTACCCGTCGCGTAGCTGTCGCGAACCTTCGCCAGGAACGGACTTTCTGGTTTTACCCGCGTATGGCAATTCATGCAGGTCTCGGTAGCCGGTATGGCCGCATGAGCTGCTTTTTCGACAGTACTGTGGCAATACAAGCAATCCATACCGAGATTTCCGGCGTGGAGCTTATGGCTGTACGGGACGGGCTGCTTCGGCTGGTAACCCACATCGATCACCTTGGGGTGCGAGAAGTAGGTATAGGCACCGGCGGCCGCGAGACCGCCGAGAGCGACCGCCGCGGTAAGCACGCGCGCAATCAGATCATGTTTTCGGGTAAAAATGGGCATCGCTACAGGAGCGGACTGGGGACTTCCCCGACTTTCTCATTTTCTACCATGACCGTATAATTTACGCAACAGGAGAAATAATTCTTGTCAAACCGCAAAACGAGCGGGTTGGCTCTCAAGGTTCCCCGGCTTTGGGATGTTCGGCCATTCGGCAATCTGAACGTTCGGCCCAAGCTGATGGTGTTGCACAACCTCTTTTTTCTGGTGCTGGCAACAAGTGTATATTTCTCGCTAATTCCTTTGCTCGAAAACCGGGTGGCTCTGGCGAAGGCGAGAGAACTCTCGCTATTGACCAAGCTCTTTCTCGAAGATCAGCCGCTCCAACTTCCGGGAATCGAAGTCTATGACTATCGCGAAGGGATTGCCAGCGCGCTCAACATCCCCCCTAATATCCTGTCATGGCTGGAGTTACATCCCGGCCAGATCTATCGCGACACAACGACGGAGCGGATGTACCGGCTGATCCCGGCAACCGGGCAATTTCGAACCCTTCAGGCGCCCAAAGTCTTCTATGACAATCTGTTGGGGCAGACGAAGCTGGCAATTTTTCTGGTTCTCGGGGTGCTATACACGCTTGCCATCCTGGTACTCGAAATTCTGATCATGCCGCGGTACGTCTACCGGCCGATCCAACGGTTTCTTGAGGCGGATGCGGCCATACAGAAGGGCGACCGTGCCCGGGAACTAATTCCGGATCAGGAGATTCTGAAGGACGAGATCGGACGGATCATGAGCTCGCGCAACTTGACGATCAGCGAGTTGCGGGACCAGGAACGGAGGTTGGAGGAGATTGCCAACGAGCTCAAGGTTCGGAATGAACAGCTCGAAGCGGCGCGGCAAAGCCTCATGGAACAGGATCGCCTGGCGAGTCTTGGCCTGCTTTCGGCCTCGGTAGCCCACGAGTTAAATACGCCGCTGGCGGTGCTACTAGGCTCTATCGAAAAACTGGCTGAGACGGTTTCCTCACCGGCTGACCTCGAGCGGCTCGGGCGCATGCGCCGTGTAGCACAGCGGCTAAAGAGGATCAGCGAATCCCTGGTGGATTTCTCCCGCGAGCGCAGGGACGAAATGGAGCCGGTTTACTTGAAGAGACTCATCGACGATGCCTGGAGTCTGGTGGCGATCGATGAAAAATCCATCCACGTCGAATTCGAGAATCGAATCGGAGACGACGCGAGAGCGTCCGGCAATCCGGACCGCCTCACCCAGGTATTCGTCAATCTGCTGCGAAACTCGTTGAACGCGGTAGACTCGGAAGGGCGTATCATCGCTAACTCGCGGACA
>CAYTVP010000458.1:0-1390 GCA_964441675.1 uncultured Solibacteraceae bacterium
GGAGCAGCATCGGTGAAGATTCGTTCGGCCAGCTCAAGACGCCCCGAGCCCTGTTTGAAACTTGGATCGGACTTCGCAAGAACGCTGAGGAATCCGCGCGGAGCAACCTCACCCGGCGTTCCGACGTTGCCGCGTAACATCACATGCAGATCGCGCGGCTTGCCGGGATAGTAGCGGATGAACGTGTAGTGCGGATCGGTGGTGTCCACCACCTCGGATGCCTCATAGACGGCATTGATAAAAGGCTCTGCGGAAGCGGGATTGCGCCGGCGGCGCTCTTGGGCGGCCTTAGCCGCGGCAGCTTTGGCGGCGGCTGGGTCGGCTGGAGGCTTCGGCCGCGGCGGCTTCGGGGCCCAATACTTCTCGACGTTCTGAACCAGCTTGGGATATCGCCCGCGCAATTTTTCCATTTCTGCGCGCAGCTCGGTTGTCTCCTGGCGCCACGCGGCGAGGCGAGCTTCAACGTTCTGTACGGTATCCGGCTCGCCTTCTGCCAGCTCAATCGAATATCGCAGGTCAAAAAGCCGGTTCTGGATCCAAAGGTATCGGGTTTCCAGCTCCGGTGGCACCTCGAACGATGGCCGCTCAGCCCGCATCGTGGAGGCAAAGACACTGGCGAGCCGGTAATAATCCTTTGTCGGAATCGGATCGAATTTGTGATCATGGCACCGCGCGCAGGCGGCCGTAAGTCCTAACAACCCGCGCGTGACGGCATCCACACGCTCGTCCCAATCGTCGGCAAGGAACGTGCCAATGACATCCACCGAAAGGCGCTTGTCCTTGTGATAGATCGGCGCCGCGCCAAGATAACCGAGCGCGCGGAGGTCCGAGCGCCGGGTGTCGGGCATCAGGTCGGCCGCAAGCTGCAGCTTGACGAAGCGATCATAGGGAAGATCCTGATTCGTGGCTTCAATCACCCAGTCGCGATAACGCCAGGCAAATGGATAGGGTGGATTCGAGCTTTCCGAAGTCGGGTTATCCTCCGCGTACCGGGCGATGTCCAACCAGTGCCGCGCCCAGCGTTCTCCGTACTTCGGCGAGGCCAGCAGCTCCTCCACCAGCCGCGGATAAGCTTCGGGTGATGGATCCTTGACGAACGACTCCACTTCTTCATAAGTGGGGCGAAGCCCAATCAGGTCAATGTAAGTCCGTATCGCCAGCATGCGGCGGTCCGCGGGCGGAGAGGGGCGCAGATCCTTGGCTTCCAGGCCGGCGAGGATAAATCTGTCAATGCCGGTCTTCGGCCATCCGGTATCTCGAACCGCAGGCGCGGGGACTTCCTTGAGCGGCTGAAAAGCCCACCATTTCCGTCCCTCCTCCACCGGCATTCCCTGTAACGGGGCGCTTTGTCCTGAGGCAGCAGGCGCATCGGCGCGCGGATCGGGCGCTC
>CAYTVP010000458.1:1400-3519 GCA_964441675.1 uncultured Solibacteraceae bacterium
CCACCCGCATTCCCTGTAACGGAGTGCTTTGTGCTGAAACGGGCGCATCGGCGCGTGGATCAGGTGCCCCCGCCTCAATCCAGCGCTCAAAATCCTGAACGACAAGATCTGGCAGCTTGCCGCTGGGCGGCATCTGAAGGTGCGGGTCGCTATAACGAAGGGCCACGAGCAAACGGCTATCTTCCGGCTTACCGGGAACGATTGCCGGGCCGGTAGCACCGCCTTTGAGTGTTCCGGATTTGGTGTCCAGAGTAAGGGCGCCCATCGGAGACTTCAGCTTGCTGGAATGGCAGGAATAACAACGGGTTGCCAACACCGGCCGGATCTTCGCCTCGAAAAAGGCGTGGTCGATGCTTTGGCCGATAACCGGCCAAGCCATGAACGCAACTGGGAGGAACCACTTGGTCATTTACGAAACTCGCAATGAGTTACACGGAACCAATTCCATGGTACGGCACAACAGAAGCCGGTGAAGCGTAGACGTCCTCCAGCGTGGCACGGAGAATTTCGCCAACACTCCAGGCTTGCGCAATGCATCCGCCGGGCCGTTGGGGTAAGTCACCGTCAGCGACCTCGGAAATCTGTCCCAGTCCCGCGTGCGAAAGGTGGTCCTCGAAGGGCATCAGCCATTCGCGCGCCTGCCGCCTCGCCTCTTCAACATGGCCATTGACTCTCAAGTACGCGGTAAGAAAGGGACCCATCAGCCACGGCCAAACAGTGCCCTGATGATACGCGCCGTCCCTCGATCGCATATCGCCCTCGAACCGTCCCTTATAGGCTGGGTCCGCTGGCGACAGCGTCCGCAGTCCGAGGGGAGTTAGAAGATGTTCGCGGACTTTTTCGACCACCTCCGCTGCCTTATTCGCAGGCAGCATCGAATGGCCGAGACTGATAGCGAAAATCTGGTTTGGCCGGATAGACGGATCTTTTGTCTCGTCGGCGACTACGTCGTACAGACAACCTGCCTCGGAGTTCCAGAACTGCGGCAAAAAGGCGGCCGCGGCCTTCCTCGCTGCATTGCCCGCTGCCTCGCCGACATCCGCGTCGTTAAACTTGCCGGCCATTTCTTCCAGGATGCGCAGCGCGTTGAACCACAGTGCCTGAATCTCCACCGGCTTGCCGATACGGGGCGTCACCACCCAGCCGCCGACCTTGGCGTCCATCCAAGTAAGCTGAACTCCCAGCTCCCCGCCCCGTAGCAAGCCGTCGTCATCGGTGCGGATACCGTAGCGCGTGCCTCTTAGATGCCAGTCGAAGGCATCGACCAGCTTTGGATATATGTGCTGACGAATGAAATCAGAGTCGCCTGTGTAGGCGAGATAACTCCGGGCCGCTTCGAAGAACCAGAGAGTCGCATCGATTGTGTTGTATTCGGGCGATTCACCGTCATCGGGGAACCGGTTCGGCAACATGCCGCGGCTCATGGTTTCGGCAAAAGCGCGGAGAATTCCCTTCGCTGCTTCGTACCGGCCGGTCACTAACGTTAAACCGGGCAGGGCGATCATGGTATCCCGCCCCCAATCGCTGAACCAGGGATAACCGGCGATGATCGTCATTCCCTCGCGGCGCCTTACCAGGAACTGGTCCGCGGCCGTCCAGAGCGCTTCGACCAATGGAGGGTTCGGCGGGACGTCGTTCGGTGCCGGCGGACGAGCCGCCGATACGTTCCGCGATTCGATCGATGCTACGACCGACGCCCGCGGATCGGTCTCGAAATCGAACAGAAGCTCGACGGGCTGGAACAGGTCCTCCCTGTAGTCGAGCCCGCGCTCCCGCTCCCGTTCGTAGACGAAGTTCAGATACCACTCGCCTGTTATCGATGTCTGGATCGCATTGTGCGACAAAAACAACTGCGGCAGATCCGGATATGGCTGAAGCGCAGCCGTCCCGGCCGTCAAAGCAACCTTCGGATCGAGCGTTTGGTTGCGATGCGTCAAGGCGTGATAGTCGCGAAAGGCGATCAGCGGCCGGATCTCTAGTTGGCAGTTTTCCGGCGAACTCAATAACTCGTATCGGATCGTCGTCGTGTTCTCGCCGGATGTCATGTAGACGTGTTTTTCGAGCTCGACACCCTCCACCGAGTATCTGAAGATCGGATACGGATCGAGCCGAAACTCGA
>CAYTVP010000459.1:0-3513 GCA_964441675.1 uncultured Solibacteraceae bacterium
TTTCTGATCGATCAGATCGATCGCGCAAATGAGCAGGCAGCAAACTCCTTGCTAAAAACGCTGGAGGAACCGCCGGAACACCTGATTCTCATCCTGACGACATCGAACGCCTACGAGCTTCTTCCGACGATTCGTTCGCGAGTAGTTCCCGTTCGCCTGTCCCCCCTATCGGTGGCGGAAATGAAGGCGTTTCTAATCACGCGTGGGGGAGTCGACTTCGAGGCGCGGCGGCTGGCTTTGGCAGGCGGCAGCCCCGGCGCGGCGGTGACAATCGATCTCGAGACTTACGACAAGCGGCGGAACGCGATGCTGGTATTGTTGAAGGCCGCCAGCGGGAACGCATTGTTCGGAGAGTGGGCACGGACCTCCGATTCCCTGGGGGCGTCCAGGACGGAAAAGCTGGACGATTATCTGGTGGTGCTCAGCCGGCTTCTGGAGGATCTGCTCCTTTTACTGCACAAGGTTCCCGGGGTACGCAACGCCGATATCGAGCCGGAACTGAAGGCGATTGCCGCTCGGATCGAGTTCCCGTGGATCGCCGAAGCCGTCCGGCGGGTGGATGAGCTGGGCGAGTTGGTGCGGCGGAACATTCAGAAAAGTTTGGCGCTCGATGCACTTGTTCTGGAACTTCGGGCCCTTTCCCGCGTCACATAACTTTACGTTGCGAGCGTGAATCGACGGGCGGCAGTCGATGCCGATTCGCCGGATTGCCGTATGATGAAGGAGAAACCCGATCTCGCCGAGGGATGGGGTTGTCGCCCTTCGCTATTCGCATCTAGTCATGATTAAAGGAGTTCCCAGTGGAATCGTCTAATCGTAAGGTCACCCGATCCGCCAACCTGACCGCGGTACGTCCGCCGGTGCAACGCGCGCCGGTGCAGAAGAAGCCGGTTCCTCCCGACCAAACCAACGCCGAAAATTTCTACTACATCAAGCAAATGCAGGGCAAAACTTTGATGGTGATTGTCCTCAAAGATGGTGAAATTTTGGAAGGCGTGATCGAGTGGTATGACAAGGGGAGTCTGAAAGTAAACCGCGAGGGCGCTCCGAACCTGTTGTTGTTCAAAGACAACATCAAATACATGTACAAGGCCGTTTAAGGCCCCGCCAGTTTTGAGTTTTTCCGGCGGTGTGCGAGGCGGAGTTCCCGCCGCTTTCCCGCTTCGTCAAACCGCCGGCGCTCATCCTCCGATTCCGCGATCACCGGAGCTACTTTTGTGGGATGGCCGTTCTCTCCGACTGCGACGAACGTCAGGTAGGCGGAAGATGTATGGCGCCGCTCGCCGGTAGCGAGATTCTCGACCCACACTTTCACTCCCACTTCCATCGACGTGTTGAACGCACGGTTGACGCTGGATTTCAGTTGAATCAGTTCACCGATATGGATGGGGTGCAGAAACGTCATATAGTCCACGGAGACAGTGACGCAAGGATGACGGGCGTGGCGGGTGGCGGCGATGGCGCCAACAATGTCCACCAGGTGCATCACTTTCCCGCCGATTAAATTCCCGAGATGATTTGCGTCATTCGGTAACGCCAACTCGGAGAGTTCAGAGGCGGACTTCGCCACGGGCCGGGGAGTCAGGTCCAATTCCATGCTTGTGCTTGTTTTTCGAGAACGCTATCCGGTTCGATTGTGCTGACAGGGCCGAACCTTTCCGGAACGTGCGCTTTCTCCAGAATAAACAGCACCGCATCCCCGCGGCGAACGAACCGCGCCGCATCGCAATCCGCCTCGGCTGGAAATCGCGGGCATTTCCCTCGTACGTAACCAAAATTGCAGCAGTCGAGCTGGGTTTCGTCGTCCGGCACGAAGCCCGCATGCTTCGGCGCGCGGCATTCCCCCAGCCAGAATGCGCCCAACGGGAGGCGAAATGCCACGGGCCGCTCGGAGCGTATGATCGGCAGAAAAAACGGGCAGGCCACGGGCGGTAGCTTAACATGAGTAGCGTATGAGTTCACGGCAGGACGCGTTACGGCAGATGCTCGAAAACGATCCGAAGAACAGTTTCGTCCGGTACGGGCTTGCGATTGATTTGCTGAATTCGGGGCTTGCTGCGGAGGCAGCCGGAGAGTTCGAAACGCTGATACGGAACGATCCGAACTACGTCGCAGCTTATTTCCATGCCGGTCGCGCACTGGAGTCGCTGGGACGCATAGAAGATGCGCGCACTGTGTATCAGGATGGGATAGCCCTCACGGGCCGGGTCGGCGACGATCATGCGCGCGGAGAACTGGAAGGTGCTCTGGCTCTGTTGGGCTAGAGAGGAGCCGGCGTCTGCACTGCTGGTATTGGCCGGGTTAATCGGCGCGGAATACTGGAGACGCCAACGGCCTAAAACGGTACGTCGTCGTCGGTAATGCCGGCTGGAAAATCGTCGCCACTGCCCTGCTGCGGCATCGGTTTCGGTGCTCCGCCACGTGCTCCGCGCGGACCGGATTGCGTTTCCTCGCCGCCCTCGCCGCGCCCGCCGAGCAGGATGACATCGTCGGCCACCACCTCCGTCACGTACCGTTTGTTTCCGTCCTTGTCGTCGTAGCTGCGGCTGTTCAGGCGCCCTTCGACATAGACCTGCTTGCCTTTCGTCAAATAATTGGCGACATTCTCCTGGCGCCACAGCACGACGTTGGTCCAGGTGGTATCTTCCTTCCAATCACCGGTCTGCTGGTCCTTCCACCGGCGCGAGGTGGCGACTGAAAACGAAGTCACCGGAACGCCTTGCGGCGTAAATCGCGTTTCGGCGTCCTTGCCGAGGTTCCCAAGCAGAATAACTTTGTTGACGCTGCGCGAAGCCATACGCAAGTGACTGTAACATATCGGCACTTTGAGACACTGGTGAAAGGAGACTCATCAGAATGCAATGGTGGATGTGGATGGCCGGCGGACTATTGCTCAGCGTAGTCGAGTTGCTGACACCCGGTTCGCTATTCTGGATCTTCTTCGCGGCGGGCGCCGTGATCACCGCAGTTGTAGTCTCGATATGGCCGGAAGCAGGCCCGTTCGCGCAAGGCACGGTTTTTGTCGGAGTCTCTGTGATCGCGCTAACGCTGTTTCGAAAGCCGATTGCGGAATGGCTGGGGCGGCGATCGCCGAAATCGCTGGACATAGATTCGCTGGTAGGCGAAACCGCAATTACGCTGACACCCATCCCGGCCGGAGGCGTCGGCAAGGCTGAACTTCGCGGAACTTCCTGGAATGCGACAAATTCCGGTCCGGCATTGCTTGAGCAATCGCGCCGTTGTCGGGTAGAGCGTGTGGATGGATTAATGTTGTGGATTCGAGGTGAACTGTGACCGGTACGCTGATCGTTCTCATTCTGCTGGCCGCCGTCGTCGCCATCGTCGTCGCCAAGACCGCAGTTGTTGTGCCGCAGCAGCATGCTTATGTAGTTGAGCGTCTCGGCCGCTATTCGCAAACGCTGAACGCCGGATTCCATATCCTGGTGCCATTCATTGACGTCATCCGCTACCGGCATTTGTTGAAGGAGCAGGCCCTCAATATGCCCGCTCAGG
>CAYTVP010000460.1:0-3511 GCA_964441675.1 uncultured Solibacteraceae bacterium
CACGTTGCCGTAATCGATTGGACATTCTACACGGGCAAACAGTTCCCGGCCGAGTATCAGGGCGGAGCATTCCTCGCGCTGCATGGCTCGTGGAATCGCTCGGAACGCGTTGGTCAGTCAGTCGTCTTCATTCCCATGAAGAACGGTAAGATTGCGGGGCCACAACGTGACTTCCTGAAAGGATGGATGCTGGGGCCGGACAAGCGGGAAGTCTGGGGCAGGCCAACCGGAGTACACCAGTTGCCGGACGGCAGCTTGTTGGTCTCCGATGACGGCGGGAACAAAATTTGGCGCGTGTCCTACAAGGGCTGATCGCCGCGCTAGTGCTGGCGTCCCTCTGCGGCGTCGGCCAACAGCCACCCAACCGGATAAAGTTTTCTCACGCGCTGCATACCAAGCTCGGGGATATAGGGCCGGTTTTGAACGGCGCGCGAAAGTCCGGCGCGCATCTACGGCCGGGTACTCTGCAATCGGGCTCCGGTTGCGCAGCTTGCCATTCCGCTACTGTGGCCGATCAGCCTCACGACCCGATGGTCATGATGGGGGATTGTCTGGTGTGCCATACCAAGGTAGATCCACCCTTTTCCTGCTCTTTCTGTCATGCGGCGGACGCGCAGACGCTGAAGCCGTCCTATCACACGAACGACTTTCTGGATAAACACACCAGCGGCCTTGCGAAGCTAAGCTTGAATAAGAGCGATTGCGCCGTGTGTCACGGAAGGAAGTTCACATGCTTGGGGTGCCATTAGTCGGTCTGGACGCGGCGGAGATCGCCAATGCCCTCGGTATGCCCGCCTTCCGCGGCAGACAGATCTACGAGGCGGTCTATCGGAAACGGAACACCGACGCCAGCCAGATCACTACTCTGCCGAAAGCCGTCCGAGAGCGAGTGGTCCTGGGAGTGCCTGAGGTGGCAGAGAAGTTCCATTCGGCAGACGGAACGGTTCGCTACCTCCTGCGCCTGAACGATGGCAAAACCATTGAGTCTGTTTTCATGCCGGAAGAAGGACGCGACACTCTCTGTGTCTCCACCCAGGTGGGCTGCCCCGTCGATTGTAAATTCTGTCTTACCGCTCTGATGGGATTGGAACGAAACCTGACCGCGGGAGAGATTGTCGGGCAGGTTCTGCGTCTTGCGGCGGAGCACGCCCTTGACCCTCATGCCCGTCAGCTGAATCTGGTGATGATGGGGCAGGGCGAGCCGCTGCTCAATCTACGGGCCGTCATCAAAGCGGTAAAGCTCTTGAGCGATCCCGACGGTATTGGGATAGCGCTGAGGCGGATTACCGTCTCGACTTCCGGCCTGATTCCAAAAATCGAAGAGTTGGCCCTCGAACCGCAGCGGCCGAAGCTCGCCATTTCTCTCAACGCATCGTCAGAGGATCAGCGTGCGGCCCTAATGCCGATTACTCGTAAATGGCATTTAGCCGATCTGATGGAGACGTGCCGCCGGTACCCGTTGCGATCGTGGGAAAAGCTGACATTCGAGTATGTTTTACTCGGCGGGGTAAACGATTCCGACACCGATGCCCGCCGCGTGGTGAAGCTTCTGCACAACATCAACGCGAAGGTAAATCTGATCGCGCTGAACCCCGGGCCTGGCATTCCATTTGAAAAGCCTCTTCCGGAGCGCGTCCAATCATTTCAGGCAATTGTGAAGCAGCGTTTTCCCTGTTTTGTGCGCACGCCCCGCGGCTTGGATATCTATGCTGCCTGCGGGCAACTAAAACGTATGGAAGCTAAAGACCTAGTTTCTCTTTCAGCTCTTTGACACGATCCCGGGCAACCGTCAGTTCCGTACGCTCGGAATCCTTCAACCGCAAAAGCATGCGTCCCGCAAAGTACGTGTAAAGTTCGTGAATGTATGAGATGTTCACGATGATGGCCCGGTGAACGCGCAGAAATTTTTCAGGATCCAGCCGGGCTTCGAGATCAGCGATCGTCGAGTCGATCATCGAGTGCCCAGTCTCAGTGGCGGCATAAGTCAGCTTGTCTTTCGCATAGAAGTGGGTGATCCGCGAGAGATCGACAAATTTCACCTTGTCCCCCGACTTCGATGCGATCCGTTCGGGATAAGGTGATTTCTTCAGGCTCAGCAGTTGCTCGATCAGTTCCTTGAGATCCGGGCGCGGCGCCGTCGTATTGCGAATCAATTTGCCGAGTGCGCGATCCAGTTGTTCTTTCTCGACCGGCTTCAGCAGGTAGTCGATGGAATTGACGTCGAATGCTTTCAGCGCGTACTGGTTATAGGCAGTGGTGAAAACCACCAAGGGCTGTTCCGGTAGGGATTCGAGCAGTTCAAATCCATTGAGACCCGGCATCTCAATATCGAGAAATAGAACATCGGCCGGATTTTCTCGAAGCGCCGAGGCGGCTTCCACCGGGTCCGTACTCGATCCCATGACTTCTACGCGCCCGCTTTCCCGTAACAGACGCTCAAGACGCCGGAGTGCCAAGGGCTCATCGTCGATCAGGAATGCGCGCACGGAATCTCCATCGCGGCAGTCAGGCCATGCCCGTTTCGAAAGCGAAGTATTGCATTCGAGCCAAACAAAGCGTCGAGCCGGGCTTCCAGCAGATCCAGACCATGGCCGGATGGCCTCAGGTTTACATCGAAACCCGGCCCATCGTCCGAAACTTCAACGAGAAGCTTATTCTGCGTCAGACGCGCGCTCACCGAAATTGTGCCGCCCTCGCGCCGCGGCGCGATGGCATACTTCACGCTGTTCTCCACAAGAGTCTGAATCGCCATCGGCGGTATCTCGGACGTAAGTGCCTCCGGGTCCACCTGAATCGAGTAGCGCAGACGGTCTGCGAAACGCGTCCGTTCGATCTCCAGGTAATCTTCGACGAGCTTCAGTTCCTCTGCCAGCTTTATCAGTCGTGTCGAGCCGCGATCGAGCGAGAAACGCAAGAGACGCGAGATTCGCTCAATCTGGCGTTCCGCCCGCTCGGGATCGTCGCGGATCAATGCCGAAACCGAGTTGAGTGAGTTAAACAGGAAATGCGGCTGAATTCGCGATTCAAGAGATTGAAGCCTTGCCTCGCCGGCCAGCTTCTCCGCCCGTTCCTTTTCAAGCTCTCGCGTCCGGAGGGCCAGAGTCGTTTTCTCCAAGCGGCCTTGCATTGAATGAAATAAAAACGATCCCGTGCCAAACGTAAGGGTCAGGATAATTGCGATCGTCGTGCCCTGTTGAAACTCTGCGTGAAGATTGCCGCGAGCGATTACGCCGCCGGCGTAAAGGAGAGCGATCGATATAGTCGAACCGGCCACCGCCACCGTGGTCAGCATTATACCGATCAGAAACCACCGCCACATTACCGGATATCGATAGACCTTGGGACCAAGCCAGGGAAGCACGGTGGCTGCAATCGCTCCGATAACGTTCGCATAAATCATGCTCCACGACCAGATAGACAGGAATTCCGGCCAATGTGGCTGCGCAGCAAGCAGCCAGTAGACAACGGGCGGAACGGTGCCGACCAGAGAATTGGTCAGGAGGCCGCGCAG
>CAYTVP010000461.1:0-3496 GCA_964441675.1 uncultured Solibacteraceae bacterium
AGCGCGTCTGTCGCAGCCGGGTTCAATCCCATCAAATAGTCGGCCAGGCGCGTATCCGGTGTGGTCGAATCTTCGTTCATCCGATTCACCGTCCGCCTTATGCGATCCAAATCGGCCTGGAGCGCTTCGACGGGATAGTTTCCGTTCTGACCTTCGAGAAATCCAATCCAATCGTCTTTGGGTACCCGGTCCAGATCCTTGCGATCCATGGACCACATGTAGATCTCAATCAGCCGGGCGGGGAAGAGGTTCTTCGTAAAGTGATACCAGGTGGGGGCGCCCTTTTCCTTGTAACCTTTCGCGTCCCCATACATCTGTGGCAAAAGCACCGCGCCGTCGACGACTTTCTTTTGCGCATAGATGTTATCCATCTGCCGGCGCAGCACGTCGATAAAGCTCTGGTCACCCGACAGCATCAAGGCATTGCTGAAGCCCGGCCAGCTTCCAGCAGTGACCGTATTGCGGTGGGCGATCTCTTCAATCTCGCCGTCGAAGATTGTGAAGTTCCAGCCATAAGTGCCTTTCCACCACTGGCCGTTATACTCGCCACCGGGCTTGCCGTCCAATCCGACATTCGTCGGGATATTGCCGCCAGTAGCATCGGTGCGCTGTTTCCAGGCGTTTACATACTCGAGCACCCACTCTTTGTACTTACTCTGATGGGTGAGTGCGAAGGCGCTCAGCGCCAACCCTGTTGTCGCCAGATTGAGCGGATGATCGCCCACGCTGTCGAGATACTCTTCGCAATGAGCCAGCATCTTGGGGTAGTAAGTTTTCATGTCAAGCAGCTTGTTTCGGCCGGCACGATTGTGGAGCAAGTGGAAGCTTCCGGGAACCGGGTCGCCGACCCAGTCGTAGGTCGTCGCCCGATTGAGCATCGGCCCGCGGCTTCCCGTCCACAGGCTGCGGATGACCTTGTTCTTCGGATCGTAGTTTGGCGCTTCCGGGTCTTCGTTCATGTATAGGCCGGCAAATCGCTTCATTCGCGCCCGAAGTAGTGGGTTATTGGGGTCCGACAGGCCCAGGAACATAAACGCGCGAATTCCTTCACCGGTATGGAACCAATCGGATTGCGTTATGAACTCTTTGTAGTAGGCGCCATTCTCGGCGAGCTTGGTAAGCGTTGTTCGTAACTCGCCATATTGCTTGTAGTGACCCTCGAGAGCTTTCTTGTATAGCTCCAATACTGAGTCAGAAGCTCCGAGCGAGTGCAGCAGTGTCCAGTTGTAGAAAGTCTCGATCGCATCGTCGGGCCCGTCCAGGGTTCCCCAGCGCGGCGTATGCAATAAGTAACCCCGGTCATCGACATACTTCTGAGCGAAACGCTCGCAGGCAATCGAGTTCGCTCGCAGGAGTTCGCGTTCGAGAAAGGCCCACGCCGGAGCAGCCATGGGGGTGTCGACAACCAGCATCGGCTCCGCGGCCGGAATGCCAGTGGCGGTTAGTACAGCCGCCACGAGCCATGTAGATCTGTTAACGGTGGCCATGATCTTTGCTGAGCCGTTATTCTATACCGCGATGCGGTGCGCGAACCAGCCACGCATAAGCAGCTGCGCCGACAATCAGCAGTACGGCAATGGCCTGCATGGGCGCCTGGTAGCTCCCGGTGCGTTCTATCAGCCATCCGGTCATGATCGGAGCAGCAACTCCAGCAAGGTTGCTGGCCATATTCTGAAGGCCTCCGATTCGTCCTATGGCGGCACTGGGGACCACCGTCTGCGTCAATGCCCAGTAGTTCGCCGTAGCAACGCCGAGTCCCGCCAGCGAGAAGATCGCGAAGAACAGTGCAATTTCATCTGATGCCGCCTGTGCTCCGAATACTTCCGTTGCCGCCAGCAGCATTCCCACGATCGTGAACGTCTTCCGCACTTTCACCGCGTCGCCGCCTCGCGCAATCAACCGGTCCGCCGCCCAGCCGGACGCGATCGTGGTCAGCGCCATTCCCAGGAAGCTGAACATTGTGTAGACGCCCATCAGCGTCATGGACAAGTTCCGCTGTTCTTTGAAGTACGCCGGCAGCCAAGTCAAGCAGAAGTAGAGATAGAGGCTGTAAGTAAAAGTCCCGATGAGGATGCCGCGTATGGCTGGAGTGCGAAGGACATCGCGGAACCGCGACTGCGAAACGCTTGCATCGATCGCACCGGCTGTTTGTGCTTCGTCTTTCGGCGTGAGCAGCATCCAAGGAACAATCCAAATGAGCGAGGCCAGGCCAGTGATGAAAAACATGCTTCGCCAACCGACATGGACGATCAGTTGCGCGGCAATGATACTTGCCACCGCCGGCCCGATCTTTGTGCCCGCCATGTAGATTCCCATGGCAAGGCCGCGCTGCTGCTCCCGGACATTCATCCGAATCCAACGCAGGCTGGCCGGAGCAACAATAGCTTCACCCGCCCCGAGTACCAGCCGGAGAGCAAACAGTTGACCAAGAGTCTGCGCCAGCCCGGTGGCGGCAGAAATCAAGCTCCATATCAGAAAGCTGATGGCATAAGGGGTCTTCACGCCTTTGCGGTCGACAATCCAGCCCGCTGGAATCTGCAACAGCGCATAGGACCAGAAGAACGCGGAGTTCAACAACCCCCGTTGACTGTCAGTCAGCGAGAAGTAGGTTCGAAACTCAGGCGCGGCGATTGCAACGGATAAGGATGTGCGATCGATATACGCAATCACCATCCCCATCGATAGCAACACGACGATGGACCAAAGACGAACCGGCGTCAGCGCGGAGCTTGTGTTTGTGTGCACGCTTGCGTATCGCTCTATATAATGCCTCACAGCGCGCGCCCATGAACATCCAGAAAATTTCGCTCACTCATGTCCGCGTTCCACTAGTGGAGCCATTCCGCATCAGCTCCGGCGCAGTATCGGAGAAAGATGCGATCATCGTGCGCATCGACTCCGATGGACTGACGGGATACGGCGAGTCCTCACCCATGTCGGGGCCGTTTTACTCAACCGATACTCCGGAGAGTTGCTGGAGCGATTTGGAGGAACGCATAATCCCGGCGCTCCTGGGCGAGGCGTTCCCGTCTCACCAGGCCGCCGTAGATGCCGTGAATCGTGCTACGGGAAGCAAGTTTGCCAAGACCGGCCTCGAAACAGCGTTGTGGGACCTGGAAGCCCGGAGGCAGGGGAAGCCGCTTTATCAGCTGCTGGGAGGCACGTTGCGCCCGATCGAGTCAGGACTGGCCGTCGGTTTGTACGATAGCGTTCCCGACTTGCTGCGCACGATCGAACGTTATTTGAACGATGGCTATAGGCGTGTCAAGATCAAGATCCAACCTGGAAGCGATATCGAACTGATTCGCGCCGTTCGGGCGGAATTTGGTGCCATTCCGCTGTTCGTCGATGCCAACGGCGCATACGACCTTTCGCACATTTCCGTCTTTGAACACTTGGATGAGTTCGATCTGATGATGTACGAACAGCCGTTCGCCGCACCCATGCTACGGGAGCATGCCGAACTTCAGCGGCGCGTAAAAACACCGGTCTGTCT
>CAYTVP010000462.1:0-3460 GCA_964441675.1 uncultured Solibacteraceae bacterium
CATCTCCTGTTTGCCGCCCAGATTGGGCCTGGCGAGCGTGTGCTCCGGTTCTCCGTTACCGCCGAAAACGGAGTTGCCCTGCGGCGGATGAACTCCACGCAGATCGTAATTTCGGAAGCGCAGCGGATGGTGACCAACTTTTCGCTTCACACGGAACCGGGGGCCGGCCGGTTGGATATTATCGTCGCCACTCCCGGCTCCCCCCTCGGATTGGAGCCTCCGGCCTGTCTTCGCGAGCAAGACCAGATCCGGTTCGTAACCTACGAGACCCCCATCCAGTTCGAGGATCTTGCCGCGTTCGGCCCGGACGGCGGCGACTTGATTCTTATCGGAGATGAAACGACTCTTCCGGCAGTCTCAGATATCGCGGTCCAGACCGAGTGGCTGATCAATAAGGGCGTGCGGGTCCATACGATTCTTCCGGAGAACGTGCCGTCGTCGCGCATACTCCCCCTGGAATCCATTGCCCGCAAGAGTAAAGGCCAACACCTCCGGCACGGTGGTTCCTTTGCGGGCTTGATAGACCACGTTGTCAGTGCCCGCATCCAGACTTTTGAAGTTCGGTACACGATCCGGGGTTGGGAGAATACGCCGGCCCCGCAAGTGAGCCTGCAGCTCTTTACACCGTATGGATACGGTGCGTGCTCAACTGTTCTGGTGGCGAGAGAATAAGTTACTTCTTTGTCTGGGGCGTGGGCCGCGCAAATCCATCCCACCGTGGATCGCCCGGGCGCGGGGCGTTGTAGGGCACGTCGCTCCAGAGCTCGCGCGTGATCCCGTTCAAATCCCATGCCACCTTGCCCGCTCGAATCGTAAGCTCGCCGGCCAGCAACTGATCGCCGTCCAGCCGCGTGTGGATTTGATCCACAAAGCCGAACTTGCCTTTCTGGATACGTAGCACCGCGACGTCCGCGACTGCGCCGGCCGAGAGGTGGCCCAGGTCTTCGCGCTTGATTTCCTTGGCCGGATTCCAGGTGGAGCGCAGGATGACATCGTCGAGCGTCATCCCCATGGCCAGGAATTTGCTCATCAGGTTGAGCATGCTTTTCATGCCGCCGCCTGCGCTGCTGCGGTGCAAGTCTGTCGAGATGGAATCCGGAACGAAGCCGGCTTTCATCAGGGGGATCGCGCAGTGCCAGCCGAAGCTTGCGCCGCCGTGCCCCACGTCGAAAAAGATCCCCTTCTTCCGGCCCTCGATCATCGCTTTGCTGGGCCCGAGAGTGTCAGGGTCCTGCTCGCCGCGCCGCCCTCCGTACATGTGCGTATAAATATCGCCGGGCCGGAAGTACTTGGCGAACAACACATCCAGCGTTCGCCCGGAAGTGGTTGCGTTCCCGAAATCCACCATAACCGGAATGTTCGCGATCTTCCCGACAGCCTCGGCGCGTTCATAAGGCGTCCATTCGCTGCCAACGAAATGCGCGCTCTTGATCCCGACAATGATGTCCTTGTACTTCTTGGCCATCGCCGCCGTGGGCTCCACTTCCATGTCATCCATGTTCTGTTCGATCCTTCCGGAGCCCATGCCGGCGCCGACGATATTGAGAAAGGAAAGAACGCGTGTTTTGGCCTGGTCGACAATGCGGAACTTGAAATCCTCGAAGGTGCGCCATCCGGCGGAACCCGCATCGGCCACCGTCGTTACGCAATCGGGCAGCGTATAGTTGTCCGGAAACACACCGAAGTCGCCGCCGGCGTAGGAACTCTTGAGTGTTCCCGGATAAACGTGCACATGAATATCGACCAGGCCGGGAGTCACGTACAGGCCTTTGACATCCACCGACTTCAGTGCGCGCGCCGGGTCGATCTTCTGATCGACAGCGGCGATTTTGCCGTCTTTGATCGCCACATCGCGCACCGCGCTGATCCGGTTCTTCGGATCGATGACATGGCCGCCCTGGAGAAGGAGGTCGAACTCCCGGGCGGCAGTTTGCGCAAATACACCGGAGTGTAAAAGCGTGATTGCAACCAATACGAACGGCCATCCACGGCAGATCTTCATGTTTTGATTTTCGCAGTAAGCGCGGCTAGCGGGCTGCCGGAGCCGCATCAGGTGTCAGGATTTCGTTGAGGACGCGTCCCTCTACTTTCCCCATATCCACTCCGAGCAGAAAGGCAATTGTCGGCGCAATGTCGGCGGCATTGATCCGTCCGATCTTTTTGCCTTGCTGGATGCCATAGCCCGATGCGATGAATGTTGTTCGAAGCTCAGGGAGGGTATTCAGATAGCCGTGGTTTCCCGGACTGCCATTCGTTCCTCCGGCTGGAACAATCGCTTCCCCATTTGAAGATCCGCTGAAGGCGTAGCCGTCGCGGGCCGCCAGAACAAGATCAGCCATTCGCCCTCCCGGTTCCGGCTGGGGATATCCATAAGCCGCAAAATCCTTCGCCGCCAGGACCGTTTCTACTCCTTCCACGTTGCGGAACATCTCGAGCGCTCTCGCGAGCAGTTCATTCCGCTTCTGGGAGTTGGTCACGTAAACCATCGCGGTGCCACCTTCCGGCACCACGTATACGTCACAAACGACTTCCATCGCCGAGCCGCCCAGCAGTCCCTCGCGTCGCAGGATTGCGTTTGGCTTGATGATCTTTTGCGCGGTCTTGAAGCCGTGATCGGACACGATGAGAAACGTCGTGCGGTCCTTCAGCCCGGCATCCTCCACTGCCCGCAGTAGCGTGGCCGTATGCGCATCAGCCAATGCATAGGCAGTGTGGCTGGCCATCGTCTTCGGGCCGGAATTGTGATTGATAGCGTCTGTATTGAGCAGATGGAATAGCAGCAGGTTCGGCTTATGCTTGCGGATGATGTACGCGCCGGCTTGGGTCCATTTCAGATCGCGCCAGGCGGGATTGCTCTTGCGGAATTCTTCTACCTCTTCGCGGGTCATTACGCCGTCGGCGACCAGTTCCTTTTCCAGGGGGCCGTCCGGATCGGGGATCTCCGGGAACTGCCAGGTGATCGTTTTCGGTTCGCTGATCGCCACCCAGTCCACTTGTGCCGTCGTTAATCCGGCGGCGAACGCCTTGTCGTAAACAGTTGGCGTCAGAACCAGCTCGTCCTTGGGGCGCCAAGGTTCTACTCGAACCGCCTGGCGCTCGCCCAGACGCACCGGCAGGCCGTTGTAGAGAACCCCATGCTTTGCCGGGCTGACGCCGGTGACCATGGTGGTATGGCTTGGCCAGGTGACCGTGGGATTGGGCGGAGTCATTCCTTCACCCAGTACTCCCTCTTTTGCCAGCTTCAAAAGGTTCGGCGCCGGCATCCGCGGGTCATCCCACGCCCAGCCTGGAATTCCGTCGAGGCTGATCACGATCACGGTCCGATCCTTCGCGGCGAGACGCCGTGTTTGCGCGGCGGCCAGCAATGGGAACGTGGAAGCAGCCAAAAAATTCCGGCGCGTGAGATAGGTACCGCTTGGTGAGTTAGCCATGATTCAACTTTGCCGCCCTTGAAACAGTA
>CAYTVP010000463.1:0-3455 GCA_964441675.1 uncultured Solibacteraceae bacterium
CGCGTAGCCTTTGGCTATCGACGCGGTGTTCGAATCGCTTCCGTCAAACAGCAGATGGACCTGTGCATCTCGCCCCTGCGCAATGTCGCCCGCGAATCCCGACCGGATCACAATGCCCAGCAAGGTGTCGCCCTCATCAATCATTTGCGAAAGATCAGCATAGTTTGCAGCGGAACGATTCACGTCGAAGTACCGTGATCCTCGAAAACCCGCCAGCAATTCACGGCTTTCCGGCGTGTTATCCAGATCGAGGACCGAAGTCGGAATCCGGTCGACGTCGAGCGACAGGGCATAGCCGAAAAGGATCAGCATGATGAGCGGCATCAATAGAGAGATTGCAAGGCTGCGCGGATCGCGCAGGATATGCAAAAACTCTTTACGGGCAACGGCGCGGAACCGGCGGTAGGTGAAGCTCATCTCCCCCTGCCTTCGGTCTTTTCGCCTTCCGCTGCCTCGATGGTTTCGATGAAAACGTCTTCCATCGTCGGACGTCCATTGCGTGGCTGTCGTCTTTCCAACTCGTCCTTCAGTTCGTCTGGCGAGCCGAGAGCAATCACGCGGCCGCCATACATCAGGGAAAGCCGATGACAGTATTCCGCTTCGTCCATATAGTGCGTAGAGACGAACACGGTTTTTCCTTCCGCCGCAAAGCGGTAGATGAGGTCCCAGAATGCCCGGCGGGCAATGGGATCGACTCCGGATGTCGGCTCGTCGAGAAAAACAATTGGCGGCTCATGCAGAATTGCGCAGGCCAGCGCCAGCCGCTGCTTATAGCCTCCGGACAGCAGCCGCGTCATGTCTCTCGCCCGATCCCCAATCTGCGCTGTTTCGAGCGCAAACTGTTTCCGGCTTGCACGCACGTTCTGCGGCACGCCGTAGATACCGCTGAAAAAGTCGATGTTCTCTTCCACCGTAAGGTCGTCATAGAGCGAGAACTTCTGCGACATGTATCCGATCGAGCGTTTGATCAGCTCAGCCTGAGTCCGAACATCGTACCCGCCCACCGTTGCATTGCCCTCGGTTGGCGAAAGAAGACCGCAGAGAATCCGAATGGTCGTGGACTTTCCTGCTCCATTCGGCCCCAGAAAGCCAAAGATTTCGCCCTTTTTCACCGTTAGCGTGACATCGTCAACCGCTACAAAATCACCAAAGCGCTTGGTGAGATGCTCGAGCACAACAGCGGGATCTCCGCCCGCTACAGCACTCATGCCGCTTCCTGCCGAATGGCTGCGATGAAAGCATCCTCAAGAGTGTTGGCTTGAAACTCGGCCTTCAACTCGCGAGGCGAATCGCATCGAATCAAACGTCCCTTGTGAAGGAGCCCGACACGGCCGCATCGCTCAGCCTCGTCCAGATACGCGGTGGACACCATCAGCGTCATTCCACCCTCGACCAGGCGCGAGAGAATTGCCCAGAAGTCGCGCCGCGATACTGGATCAACTCCATTGGTGGGCTCGTCCAGGAAAAGAATCTTCGGATGATGCAGCAGCGTGCACATCAGCGCCAGCTTCTGTTTCATACCGCCGGAGAGCTTGCCAGCCGGACGCGAGCGGAAGTCCGCCATTCTGGTCATCTCCAGCAGCTCGGTCATCAAGCGGTCCCGCTCCTCGCCAACGACACCGAACAAATCCCCGTAGAAGAGCATATTTTCTTCCACCGACAGGTCCTGATAAAGGCCAAAGCGCTGCGCCATGTACCCGATCGTGTCTTTCACCCGGCCGATGTTTTCGCTCACCTGTCGTCCGTCGAGCAGTACCTCACCTTCCGTTTGATCCAGGAGACCGCAGAGCATACGCATCGTGGTTGTTTTCCCGGCGCCGTCGGGACCAACTAAGCCGAACACTTCACCGGTCTCAACCGTCAGTGACAACCGTTCAACGGCAGTGAGATCGCCAAACCGGCGGGTGACGTTTCGCAATTCGATCGCGGCCGCCATCAGGACTCCAGCAGGATTTCCGCATCCACCGGCATGTTGTTCTTGAGTTCACGCTCCGGATTGGCGATATCCACCTTGATCCGGTAGACCAGTTTCACCCGCTCTTCATGAGTTTGAATTTGCTTTGGCGTGAACTCCGCCTCGGACGCAATGAAGGAGACTCGTCCCCAGTACTCCTTGCCTGGGAACGAATCCGTAGTAACTCTCACTTTCTGTCCGATCTTGACCCGCCCCAGTTGTGTTTCGTTGATATATCCGCGCAGCCAGGGCCTTTCCACGTCGCCGATCGTCAGGACGCTGGTACCGGCCGCCACCACTTCGCCCGTTTCAGCGGATCGCACCATCACGACACCGTCGACCGGTGCGAAGACCCTGGCATCCTCCAGTTGGGCGTTCAGCACACCGACCGCGCGGCGGGCCCTCTCGATATCGGCCCGGCGCGAGTCTACCTCCTGCCGGGTTTGCCGCACAGAAAGCCTCTGCGCTTCCGCCATGCGCACCGCTGCTTCCGCCCTTGCCACCAGTGCCTTGGCAGCGTCGATCTCCTCGCTGCGCGGTCCTTCTTTCACCAGCGCTTGCTGTTGCTCCGCCTGCCGCAACGCGGCTTCGGCCGATTCGAACCGCGCACGAAATTGATCGCGCTGCTGCACGGAGATATCGTCGTTCTGGAACAGAGTCCGGGCGCGCTGCCAGTCCTCGGATGCTTGTTGGTATCGGCTCTTCATATCGGCCACAACTGCGGCGGCGTGCTGCACTTCCTGGGGCCTGCTTCCGGCCAGCGCCTCCTCAAGCCGCGCTTTGACTTGCGCCAGTTCGGCCCGGCGGAGCAAAATCTCGCTTTCGGTAGCTTCGTCCTGGTAGGCTACCGCGGTCCTCGTCTGTGCCAGGGCAGACTCCGAAACGCGAACGCCCGCTAGTTCCCGATCGCGCGATTGCAGGAGTTGATCGGTGTCGATGCGCGCCACCAGATCGCCCTTCTTCACAACGTCCCCTTCGTCGGCCTTCAATTCAACCAATCGTCCAGCGGTTTTGAAGCTGATCTCGTAGAGCTTCCACTCGATATTGCCGGACAGACGAATCCGATTGGGATCTTCCTCATCGCGCGTCGTCCACCAAAGGACGCCGGCAGCCAGTGCTGCAATCAGAATAATCGGTAGGAGTCGTTTCGCCATATACTCTGTTCTCCGTTACGGGACCGCTTGTTCCACAGTTCCTTTTGCGGCAGCAAGATCGATCCGTGCGAGATTGTGGCTATAAAGGGCGGCCACATAGTTATCGCGCGCACGGACCAAACGCGTTTGCGCATCGGTCAACTCCACCGGAGTACTGACTCCGGCCTCGTACCTCCTTTTGGCCTGCTCCAGCTCGTTGTTTGCAAGATCGAGCCCTTCCTGCGCACTGGCTACCTGCGCGGAAGCGGCGCGGACTCCATCGATCGCAAGGCGCAGCTCGACTTCGACCTGACGGTAGAGGTCACGAGTGCGAATCTGCTCGGAACGCAGATGCGAAGCCGCCTCGG
>CAYTVP010000464.1:0-3447 GCA_964441675.1 uncultured Solibacteraceae bacterium
CTATGCCAATTTCAAGGACGAAACCGGTGGAGGGTCGATCCACGAAGTCCGGAAATTGATCGAAGTCGATGGAAAAAAACTGGCCAAGCCGGAAGAAGCACGTAAGGTACTTGTTCTGGGAGCTCGTTCCGACGACGAGAACATCAAGCGCCGCCTGCTCGGCAATCTGGAAAAGTATTTGATTTCCGGCGCGGCAACGGATTTCAGTCTCTCGCTGCTGCTATTCCGCGGCCGTAACATCGCAAACTATGAATTCACCCCGGCAGCCACGCAAATGATCGGCGCAGACAAAACGCAAGTCTATTTCTTTCGCCAGAAAGGCGGGAAAGCTTCCTTCACGGTATTCTCCGGCAAGGAGATCAGACGGCAACCACTCGAAGGACAAATCTGGCTGCGCTCCAAGGACGGCATGCCGCTGCGAATTCTGCTGCGTACGACGATCGAAGAGAAAGGCGCCGAACCCGTTGTCGACGAAGGCGTAACGGACTATGTCCGATCGCCCAACGGTGTCGTCCTCCCCGTTTCTGTCGTGCATTCGCACCGCACAGGACCCATGCTGGTAGCCGAGAACACATTCCACTACAAAGACTTCAAACGGTTTAGCACGGAATCCGGGATTACTTTCACTCCGATCGAAACCGATCCTCAGCCATGAAGCGGCGTGTTGTCTATCTTCACGGCTTCGCTTCGAGCCCCCGGTCCCGGAAAGCATTATTTTTCGAAGAGTTATTAAAACGGAGCGGGATTCCCGTGGACATCCCGGACCTGTCTCCCAATGGCCTGGAACGCCTGACGATTACCGGCCAGCTGACGATTGTGGATCAAGCGGTCCACGGCGATTCGGTGCACCTGATGGGGTCGAGCATGGGCGGATATCTCGCGGCTCTATATGCCTCCCGCCACCCGGAGGTACAGTCTTTGGTTCTGATGGCGCCGGCGTTTGATTTTCCCCGCCGCTGGCTGGCGTCTCTGGGTCCCGAAAAAGCCGCCGCTTGGCGGGAAACGGGATTCCTTGAAATGGCCGATTATCGAACCGGCACTGCCGCACGGACCGGCTACTGCCTCATAGAAGATGCCGGGCAGTACCCGCAGTTTCCGGATTTTTCGCAACCGGCCCTTATTTTTCACGGGATACAGGATGAAACGGTCGAGTTTGAGAGCTCGACGCACTTTGCGGCCACCCATCCGAACGCCCGGCTTCAGCTGATGGAGGCGGGGCATGAGTTGACGGAAGTGACTCAGGAAATGGGAAACCTGGTGGTGCCATTCCTCTCTGGGGCTTCCTTGGCGCATATGGTAGACTGACGGTGTCACGGAAGTGGACATCAGTCTAACTTTTGGAACGTATACGGGACCGTGAGCGTCCATAGAGAGGCAGTGTTCCGTGCCATCGGGCGCTGTACTCTCGGACAGGGATAAGTATGGTCGAGCAGGCAGAACTTGAACAAAAGGATCCGGTAGCGGCGGACCAGGAAACACAGCTCGCCTCCGTACTGGCGGGCAGCTATGAAGAGCCGTGGCTCCGGTCGTTCATCCGGCAAGTCAAAGAAACCATTAATCCACCCAAGCTTCCCCCACTGGAAGTAACCTCAAAACCGATCCCGGTTAAGGATATTTGGGGCGGCTATGCGGGCAAGGAAAAGCAGGCGGGCGTCGGTTCGCTGTTAATCCACGGCGGTGTGATTGCTCTGCTGATACTCGTGGGTACCAACCCGGTTGTTCAGCAGAAGGTGAAGGACACCGTCCTTTACGACCCGGTCGATATCGCGCCTTACATTCCGGCTCCGCCGAAAAGTAATCAGATGGGCGGCGGCGGCGGTGGCGGCGACCGTTCGCTCACTCCTCCGTCTCAAGGAAAGCTGCCCAGAATCGCACCGAAGCAATTCACTCCTCCGGTCGCTGTGGTGCGGAATCCCGATCCGAAGCTGGTCATGGAGCCCACAATCATCGCCCAGCCGGATGCTCCCGTGCCGCAGATCAATCTTCCCAATTTGGGCGATCCGCTCGCCGGCTTTAAAGCGCCCTCAAATGGCCCGGGCTCCGGGGGCGGAATAGGCACTGGCTCCGGCGGAGGCGTCGGCCCGGGAAAGGGCGCCGGCTACGGACCCGGTGAAGGCGGCAATATGGGTGGCGGCGTCTACCGCATCGGCGGTGGCGTATCCGCTCCGGCGTTGATCTACAAAGTGGAGCCGGAGTACTCCGAAGAAGCCCGCAAAGCGAAGCACCAGGGGACAGTCGTTCTCTACATCGTGGTGGACGACAAAGGCAACCCCCAGGGAATGCGCGTAGTGCGGCCCATCGGTTTGGGTCTCGATGAAAAGGCAATCGAAGCAGTAAAAAAATGGCGCTTTAAACCCGGCCTGAAAGACGGCCGTCCGGTAGCCGTCGCCGCAACCATCGAAGTGAATTTCCGGCTTCTCTAAATATCTTCGCGTCGAGTTTCGTATCGCCGAGTTTTATATCGCCCGAGTTTTATATCGTTAGATACGTGCTTCGACGCGCCTTTCTCAGTTCCTCATTGCTATCGTTCGCGCGAGCGAACAGCGTTCCTGTCCGGCGGATCACGAACCCGCCGGGTCATCACTGGTTCGCCTACTACGATAAGCTCCAGTTCGATCCTTCGGGCCGGCATGTCCTTGGCATGCGTGTCGATTTTGAAGGCCGGTCGCCCACGCCGGAAGATCGCATCCACTTGGGAGTTGTCGACACCGGGGATGGCGATCGATGGCGCACGCTTGGCACAACACCGGCATGGAACTGGCAGCAGGGGGCGATGCTCCAATGGCTGCCCGGCTCCCGCACCGATGTGATTTGGAACGATCGTGCCGGAGATGATTTCTGCTCGCACATCGTCAATGTCGAGACCGGTAAGCGCCGCACAATTCCGGCGGCTATTTACGCGGTGAGCCCCGACGCCAAATGGGCCATCACAACCGATTTCCGGCGGCTGAACGATGTCAGGCCGGGCTACGGCTATGCGGGGCCGGCCGATCCGAACAAGGGCACTAAGATCCCGGACGATACCGGTATCTGGCGCATCGACCTCAACACGGGAAAAAAGAAGCTACTGCTGTCCATCGCTCAGGCGGCGTCAACCAGTCCGTACAAACGCGACACGCCGAAGGACGCAAAACACTGGTTCAACCATCTGCTGGTCAGCCCGGACGGCAAGCGATTTATCTTCCTGCACCGCTGGCGCGGAGCGGAACACAAGCAAAGCTTCGGAACCCGCATGTTCACGGCGAACGCCGACGGCTCCGATCTCTACGTACTCGACCCCTACGGACGAACCTCTCATTTTGTTTGGCGCGATCCAACCCATGTCATCGCCTGGGCGTGGCACCCGTCGCATGGCGATAAGTTTTACCTGTATCGCGACCGAAGCGAGGATGTCCATGTCGTGGGCCAGGACGTAATGACGGTAAACGGCCACTGCACCTACCTTCC
>CAYTVP010000465.1:0-3432 GCA_964441675.1 uncultured Solibacteraceae bacterium
AGGCCACTGTAACGGCGATGACGCCTCGCGATCTCATCGCCGAAGCGGATCCGCCCATCATCCTGGCCAACACCTACCATCTCTTTCTGCGTCCGGGACACGAGCGGATCGAGAGGTTGGGCGGACTGCATCGTTTCATGCAATGGGAGCGGCCGATTCTCACCGACTCCGGCGGATTTCAGGTTTTCTCGCTTTCGAACCTCCGCAAGATTACGAGTGAAGGCGTGACGTTTCAGTCGCATCTGGACGGTTCGCGGCACCTGTTCACGCCGGAATCGACGGTTGATGTGCAGCTCGCGCTGGGAAGCGATATTGCGATGGTGCTTGATGAGTGCCCGCCTTACCCCTGCGGATACGAAGAGTCACGTGCGGCAATGGAGCGCACGGTGCGCTGGGCGCGCGACGCCTACTCGCACTGGCACGGGAGCCGCGCCGATCGTACGGAGGGGCGCGCTTTGCTTCCGATCGTACAAGGCGGAATGCACGCGGACCTGCGCCGGGCTTGCGCGGAGCAATTGATGGAACTGGATGCGCCGGCATACGCCATTGGCGGATTGTCCGTCGGGGAGCCGCGCCCGCTATCGCTTGAAATGGCGGCGCTCGCGGCGGAAGTGCTTCCGCGCGAGAAACCGCGATACGTCATGGGAGTGGGGCTTCCGGAAGAATTGCCGCAGTATGCGGCATGCGGTATCGACATGATGGATTGCGTGCTACCGACGCGGAATGCGCGCAACGGTACTTTATTTACCTCACTGGGGAAACTGTCGATTAAACAGGCCCGGTACCAGGACGATTCCGCACCGCTCGATCCGGAATGCTCCTGTTATACTTGCCGCCTGTTCTCCCGCGCCTATTTACGGCATCTTTTTATGGCGGGGGAAATTCTATTTTCTACCCTTGCAACAATGCATAATCTGCGCTTTTATCTTGACATCGCGAGGCGGATGCGGGAGGCTATCGTCTTTGGAGAATTTCCCCAATACCTGGAACGGGCGCTTTCCACGCCCCGCCGCGCTGATTAAGCTGTATTCATGACGGTCCTAGCCTTTCTCCTGCAACAGCAGTCACCAAACCCCATCGCTGGTTTCCTTCCTGTCCTCCTGATAGGCGCGATCTTTTACTTTTTGTTGTTTCTTCCCATGCAGCGGCAGAAGAAGAAGACAAAGCAAATGCTCGACAATCTGAAAAACGGCGATGATGTCGTGACCAACGGCGGGCTGATGGGCACTATTTTTGCGATTAACCCGGAGGACGAGACGCTGGTACTGCGGCTGCGCCCCGACAATGTTAAAGTCCAGGTGGCACGAAGCGCGGTGGCGGGGCTGGTTGCCCCAAAAACCTCAAGCTAGTTCGCGGAGCGTCGTATGCAGAATCTCAAGTTTAAGTTTGCCTTTATCGCCGCAGTTACGCTGGCGAGCATCTACGGAATTATCGGGATCCCGAAGTCCTGGCAGGAGTTGGTCGATAACTTCAACCGCAATGTCCGGCTCGGCCTCGATCTGAAGGGCGGCAGCCAGCTGATGCTCGAGGTTCAGGTGCAGGATGCGTTCAAGTCCGAGGCCGATCAGGTGATGCAGCGGCTGACGGACCAGCTGCGCACGGCGGACATCAGCTACACCTCCATGGAACGCAACGATCCGGGAACGCTGAAAGAAGCGGGGACCATCGAGATTACCGTAAAGGGTGTTGATTCGGCCAAGGCCGGCACTTTCCGCCAGATCGTCACCGAGAACTATACGCCGTGGAATCTGACGGCGGTCAACTCGACGGATTACCGGCTGAACTATAAACCGACCGAGGCCATTGCGCTGCGCCGTGATACCGTGACGCGATCCATGAGCACCATTGAAAACAGGATCAATGGTCTTGGGCTCGCGGAAGCGTCCGTGCAACAGGCGGGCCGTACCGACGAGGAAGCGGAGATTTTGGTGCAGCTTCCTGGTGTCGACGATCCGGCACGCATCAAACAGTTGCTGCAGACGGCGGCTATGCTCGAAATCTCGGAAGCGCGGGAGGGTCCCTTCCCCAGCCGCGAAGCCGCGCTCGGCAACTTTAACGGTGTTTTGCCTCTGAATACCAAGCTGGTTCGTCAGCCGGCGCGCGCCGGCGAGGGTGGCGACAGCTGGTACCTGGTGGCTCGTATTCCCGCCGTGACCGGCCGCGATGTCCGCGATTCGCGACCGGGACAGGATCCGGCAACCGGCCGATGGGAAACAAGTTTCGTGCTTTCGCAGGATGGGGCGCGCCGGTTCGAGCGGTTCACGGAAGCCAATATCGGCAAGCGCCTCGCAGTGATTCTGGACAATCAGATCCGCAGCGTTGCGACTGTTGAAAGCGCAATTCGCGATTCGGGTCGAATCACCGGAGCTTTCGGTCAACAGGAAGCCTCGGACCTGGCACTGGTGCTGCGGGCTGGATCGCTTCCCGCAGGGATCCAGTACCTGGAGGAGCGCACGGTAGGACCATCGCTGGGAGCGGATTCCATCCAACAGGGTCTTCGTGCGGGCATAATCGGCTTGATCGGAGTAGTTTTGGTGATGCTTGTGTACTACAAAAAAGCAGGCATTAACGCGACGCTGGCATTGATTTTGAACGCGATCGTCCTGCTTGCCGCCTTGGCGTATTTCGGAGCGGTGTTGACGCTGCCGGGGATTGCGGGCGTCATTCTCACCATCGGCATTGCTGTTGATTCGAACATTTTGATCTTCGAGCGTATCCGGGAAGAGTTGCGGACTGGCAAATCGATTCCGGCCGCGGTCGACGCCGGTTTTGCGCGCGCGTGGTGGACCATTGTTGACACGCACGTGACCACTGTGGTTTCCTGTGCGTTTCTCTTTATCTTCGGAACCACTGCAGTAAAGGGATTCGCCGTGACGCTGGTAATTGGATTGATCGCCAACGTTTTCACCGCCGTCTTCGTTTCGAAAGCAATCTTTGAATGGGAACTTTCCGGGAAGCGGCAAGTGGCGACGCTGAGTATTTGATATCGCTAAACTGTTGAAAATGAAGCGCGGATCGAATTTTCGAGGTGAGCCGGGAACAACCCGCGGCCGCTCGGTGTCTAAACCACTGAGTTCCGTGCGGCCCTCAGAAACTGGGCGGGACTGATGGAGTTATTTAGAGATTCCAATTTTGATTTTCTTGGCAAGAAATGGCCTTTCATCGCCATTGCCGCAATTATGATTTTGGTCAGTATTGCCAGCCTGGTGATAAAGGGTGGGCCCGAGTACGGAATTGATTTTAAGGGCGGGGCGTTGATGAATGTTCGTTTCGCTCAGAAGCCCGAGATCGATAAGATTCGGTCGGTTATTTCCGAAACGCTCGAGAGTGAGGTTTCCGTCCAGGAAGTTACGTCGGGAACGCAGGAAGTAATGATCGGGACGGAGTTGAAGGACGAGGCCCAGCTCGAAGCGGCGCGGACGTCGATGATCC
>CAYTVP010000466.1:0-3427 GCA_964441675.1 uncultured Solibacteraceae bacterium
GGTTGCGTCCCGCTTTGGGTTGCCAATGGATCGGGAGCGCTATCCCGGCGGATTCTGGGAACTGTCGTCATCGGAGGCATGTTGCTGGCCACCTTAATCGGCATCTTCCTGATTCCCGTTACGTTCACCGTGGTGGAACGGATCACTGCCCGGCTGCGGGAGCGTAAGAGTGTACCGGCGGTCGAAGGGGAAGGAGAACCTGCTTGATTCGGCATTTGCATCGAGGCGCCATCGCCTGCCTGGCGCTATTCTCTGCGGGATGCGCGATGGGACCGCGCTACCAACGTCCGGATGTTGCCCCTCCGGCAACGTTCCGCGGCGCGGCTGAGCAGACGTCGCCGGAGTCTCTCGGTGACGCACAGTGGTGGACTGTTTTTCAGGATCAGGAACTGCAGAACCTGATTCGTCATGCGTTGACGAACAACTTCGATGTGCAGATTGCGGCCGCGCGCGTAGTCCAGGCTCAGGCGCAAGTGGGAATTACGCGAGCAGATCAATTCCCAACAATCAATCTCACTGGCAGCGCCGGCCGCCAGCGGAATCCCAGCAATCCCGTATTCCCGGCGTTCGAGGCCAATCTCAGCCAGCTTGGTCTTTCTTCTGTCTGGCAACTGGATTTTTGGGGCCGCTATCGCAAGGCGACTGAGGCGGCGCGTGCCGAGATGGCAGCTACGGATTGGGGCCGCAAGGCTGTCATCGCCAGCCTGGTATCTAATCTCGCCGCCGCTTACTTTCAACTGCGCGAGTACGACCTCGAGCTCGAAATTTCACAGGGAACGCTGCGAACCCGCCAGGAATCGCTAAAGATTAATCAGGCCGCGGAACAAGGGGGTGCCATTTCGCTGATCGACGTGCGGCAGGCGGAGATCCTCGTCGAGCAGGCGGCGCGCAAGATTCCAGATCTCGAGAAGCTTATAGCGCAGCAGGAAAATCTGATCAGCATTCTGTTAGGAGGAAATCCGGCGCCGGTGGCGCGCGGCCAAAAGCTAGTGGACCAACCACTGCCTCCGGCGGTTCCAGCCGGCTTACCATCAGCGCTGCTCGAACGCCGCCCTGATATTCGAATGTCCGAGATGCAGCTGATTGCGGCGAATGCTCGCATCGGCGTAGCGAAGGCTGCATATTTCCCGCAGATCTCGCTCACCGGGACGGCAGGGTTTCAAGCGTACTCGCTAACGGGTTTGTTCGATTCGAAGGTCTACAATATAGGCGCTCAAATGACGCAGCCGATCTTTGATTTCGGCCGTATCCGGTCCACCGTGCGGTTGACCGAAGCGCAGAAGCAGGAGATGGTCGCTACCTACCAGCAGACCGTTCAACAGGCCTTCCGCGATGTGTCCGACGCGTTGATTGCCATCCAAAAGAATCGCGAATATCGAGAGCGCCAACAGGCATTGGCGGTAGCCGCACGTGGAGCAGCCGATCTTTCGAACATTCGCTATCAAGGCGGGGCAAGCAGCTACCTTGAGGTGCTGACCAGTGAGGCGAGCTTGTTCAACGCAGAACTTGAACTGGCGCAAGCCAACCTGAATGAGAGGCTGGCGGTGGTCCAGATATACAACGCTTTGGGAGGCGGCTGGCAGCCATAGTAGCCGCCAGCCAACACCTCTTCGTTCCGTTATTCCGAGAGTGTGAAGTTGACGGTAATCTTGGTAATCACGTCTACAGGGTTACCGTTCAGCAGCGTCGGCTGATAGATCCATTGCCGAACCGCTGCGACCGCCGCTTCTGCTAGCGACGGGTCGGGTGCGCTCAATACTTCGACTTCGCCCATGGTTCCATTAGCGAGGATCAGCGCTTGCAGGAACACCGTTCCTTGAATCCGCGCATCTTTGGCCGCTTGGGGGTAGGCGGGCCGTGATTGGCTGATCAACTTTGCAGCCTGAATGTTTCCGCCGACCCGGATCGCCTGTGCAGGTGGCTGCGCCGCGTTAGCAGTTCCCGCGCCTGCCTTTACCTTAAGGCTTTCAAAGATCATTCCCGGCTGCAGCCCGACCTCAACCTTCGCGCCCGCCCTATCGTCCAGGCGCACGCCCTTATGAAAGGCGGCAAATCCCGGCGCGCGGATCTCCAGCAGATAGTCGCCTGTTGGGAGCGATACAAATCTTGCTGTACCGGATTGGTCCGCCGTGACCGTTTGCTGAATCCGCCCCTTGTGGTCCTCGACAGAAGCGAAGTATCCCGGAACCCGGCCACCCGAGGGATCGACAACCGATACTTCGATCGTGCCCACCGCGGGAGCCTGGGCCTGTGTTGTCACCGCGCCGGTAATGAGAAGAATCAGGCAGGAGGCCGCGGATACGATAACCGCTATGGATGCGCGGCGCAAACCGCTACGTGGGGTCTCGCTGTTCAGAATACTGGTGACCCGCCGCTCGAGATGCGACGGCTCGGCCATGGCAACGCTGGCTGCTGCCTCCCACCGGGTGGAGGCTTCCCGCGCGATCTGCACCAAATGACCGGCATAAAGCGAAGGATCGTTCCCCGCGCGGAGAACGGCATCGTCGGCGGCACGCTCGGCGGCTTGCCGGGCCTTCTTCGCGGTCAGCCATGCTGACGGCAGGAACCAATAGACTGCGCGCGCCGCTTCGGTGATGAGGGTCCACCAGCAGTCTCCCCGTGCGATATGTGCGCGCTCATGGGTCAGTACCGTTTCTTGTTGTTCCCGCGGCCAGCGGGCGGCACTTTCCGGCAACAGGATCACCGGGCGCACCCATCCGAACACCATTGGCGAGGAGATTCCCGGGTGTTCAACGACACCGGCGGAAAGCAAACGTCCGCTCCGTCTCAACCATACTGCTCGCAGCGTTCCGGCCACGTAGCGCAACATCAGAACCGCAATTCCGGCAAGCCACAAACGATTCAGCCAAAGGTTCCAATCGATCGTCTCCGGCCGGACCACGATCGTCGTTTCCGCGATTGTGGCCGGTAACTCGAGCGCCGACAGTACCGGAGTCTCCGGCAGAGGGAGCCAGCGCACAGCCGGGAGGACGAGCGCCGCGCCAAGCGCCGTCACGTAGATCGCGTGCTGCAGGGCGGCGCTTCTGCGCCGCAGGAGCCAGCCCGCCGCCAGGGCCGCACCTGTCACGATCGCGACTTGAATTATGAGTGCCAGTGTCATTTGGTTTCCTTTCGTGCTTTGTCGATCATGTTGGCCAGCCGGTCCAATTCTTCCCGGCTCAGCTTCTGCGCCTGCCCGTCGAGCAGCGCCGCCACCGCTTGCTCCGCCGATCCGTCAAAGAAGGTTTCCACCATGCGCGCGAGTGCCGTTTTCCGTGCCCGCGCACGGCCCACTACCGGCATGTAAACGTACTTTCCGCCCTCGTCTTCGTGCTTGATGTGGCCCTTATCTTCGAGAATCCTGAGAAGTGCCCGCCCACGACGTTCGCGAAGCCCTGCCGGATGGACCGGGCTATTCCGCCGTTCG
>CAYTVP010000467.1:0-3411 GCA_964441675.1 uncultured Solibacteraceae bacterium
CCACAAGATTGGGGGCTGATAGCAGCGGATGATCGGCGGGAAGCGGCTCGGGATCGAACACATCCAACCCGGCACCGGCCAGCCTTCCGGAATTCAACCCATCTACTACGGCGGCCGGGTCGACCAATTCACCGCGCGCGCAATTGATCAGGCGCGCGCCCTTCTTCATCTTGTTGATCGCCGACTTGTTGATCATCTTCTCGGTGTCCGGCGTCAATGCGACGTGGATGCTGATGTAATCGCTGGCTGCATAAAGCTCGTCCATCGAAACCAGCTGAATGCCGAGATCTTCCGCCGCCTGCGGATTCACGAAAGGATCATGGGCGACAACTTTCATTGCCAGCGCCTTCGCCCGCAGAACTACTTCGCGGCCGATGCTGCCGAGGCCGAGAACGCCAAGGGTTTTTCCGCGCAGCTCGTTGCCTTGAAACTTTTTCTTTTCCCATTTCCCGCCGAGTGTGGATTGGGTGGCGGCGGGAATATGGCGGGCAAGCGCGAGCATCAGGCCGAGAGTATGTTCGGCCACCGATACTGCGTTGCCGCCTGGAGTATTCATGACAAGCACGCCGGCGCTGGTGGCGGCGGGAAGATCGACGTTGTCCACGCCAACGCCCGCCCGGCCGATGACGCGAAGCTTCGGCGCCTTCTCCAAAACTGACTTATTGACCTTCACGGCGCTGCGCACCATCAGCGCATCGCTGTCGGCCAGATGGTCGAGATAACTCTTGGGGTCCGAAACAACGATGTCCCACCCCTTTTGCGCGTGCAACAATTCCAGCGCCGCGGGAGAGAGCGGCTCAGCTACGAGAACTTTCATCGATTCAGTAAGACCTTTCAGGCAACAACGGCTTCTTTAGACAGCGCGACTTCGGCGTAGACATTCTGGACTGCGGCGACTCCAGTTCCGAACGTAACCGCATGCCCATTGGCCGCAAGGATCAGTTCCAGCTGCGCGATCATTGTGAACACATCTGAGATATCGAAGTAACCAAGATGCGCAATCCGGAAGATTTGACCCTTCATCGTGCCTTGGCCATTCGCGATAATCGATCCGAAGCGATTACGGAATTCCTTCACGATTACGCCGGAGTCCATTCCTTTTGGAGCGCGAATTGAGGTGACCGAATTGCCCGGGCTGGAGCTGAACAGCTCAAGCCTCAGCGCCTTGGCTGCTTCACGGGTCGCCTTCGCAAGCAGTTCCGCATTGGCAATCAGCTTGTCCATCCCGAGCTGCTTGACGTAGACAAGCGCTTCGGCGAGCGCCAGCAGCAAGGCGATCGACGGCGTCCAAGCGGACTCTCCATTCAAAGCGTTCTTAGCTTCTTTCTTCAGGTCGAAGTAGAACCGCGGCAGCTTGGCGGATTCTCCGGCCTTCCACGCCTTCTTGCTAATGGACATGAAAGCGATACCGGGCGGAATCATGAATGCCTTTTGCGATCCGCCGACCACCACATCCAATCCCCAGCCATCGATATCGAGCGGCATGGTTCCCAGTCCGGTGATCGCATCGACGATCATCAATGCCTCGGTCTTCTTGACAGCTTCGGCCATCGCGCGGATGTCGTGCATTGCGCCGGTGGAGGTTTCAGACGCCTGCACCATCAAAGCTTTGACATCCGTATTTGCGGCGAGGGCCTTTTCCACTTCCTGCGGCGAAACCACATCGCCGTACTCCGCCTTCAATACTGTGGACTTCAGCCCCCAGGCCTTTGCGATCTCCACAAATCGTTCGCCGAATTTTCCCGCCGAGCAAATCAGCACGTGATCCCCGGGCGAGAGGAAATTCGAGGCGGCTGCCTCCAACCCGCCTGAACCCGACGACACCAGCACTAGTACATCGTTTTGCGTACCCATCACTTCCTTCAGATCGCCGATGACCTGCTTGTAGAGCTTTCGGAAATCTTCCGTACGATGATGTATGTCTGACCCCATCATTGCGTGCAACGCTTTGGGTAAAAGCGGCGTGGGGCCTGGAGTGAGCAAACGCTGTTTCTTTATGTACATGGCTTGGAAAAAAGAGAACTTCGGAATCTTTATTAGAATAGCAAAGCGATGCCGTTGATCGATCGAATCCAGAAGGACCTTGTAGAGTCCATGAAGGCCAAGGACGAGCTGCGGCTGGGCGCGGTGCGGATGATAAAAACCGCGCTGCTGAAGTATAAAGCCGACCACATGAAAGAGGCCGATGAAGCAGCTGAGCAGCAGATCCTGAACTCTCTCGCGAAACAGCGGCGGGACTCGATCGATATGTTTCGCAAAGGTGGCCGCGAAGATCTGGCAGCGAAGGAAGAAGCCGAAATGGTGATCCTCGAAAGCTATATGCCGCAAGCCCCCACTGCGGATGACATCGATGCGGCCGTTACCGCGGCAATCGCGGAGACTGGCGCTACATCGGCCAAGCAAATGGGTCTGGTGATGAAATCCGCGCAGGCAAAGTTGGCTGGTAAGCGGATTGACGGCAAGACGTTGAGCGATCAGGTTCGCGCGCGCCTTCAGTAGCTGAATCTTTGACTGCCTCTGGCGGCTTCTTAAGGGATAGAAAATGACCACAACGCCGAAACCGCATACTCCGTTCGTCCCTCCCGAGCGTCAGATGAGCGAGCTGACGTGGAGAGCTCTGCTGCTCGGATTGGTAATGACGGTGGTGCTTGGCGCCGCGAATGCGTATCTCGGCCTTCGCGCCGGACAGACCATCGCCGCAACGTATCCAGCGGCAGTGATCGGGATGGCGGTGGTGCGTTTGTGGAGGGGAAGCATCCTCGAAGAAAACATCGCGCGTACCGCAGGTTCGATCGGAGAAGCCGTGGCAGCCGGTGCGATCTTCACGCTGCCCGCCTTCTACATTGCTGGAGTGTGGCCCAGCTTTGCTCCCGGGGATGCTTATTGGAAATCGACATTGATGATGCTGGTTGGCAGCATCATCGGCGTTTTGTTCGTTTCGCTCGTGCGGCGTGTGTTGGTGGAAGACCGGGAGCTGCCGTTTCCAGAATCCGTCGCCGCGGCGGAGATTCACAAGGCCGGACAGAGCGGCGCACAAGGCGCCAAGTACCTTTTCTGGAACATGGGTTTCGGGGGACTGGTTTATCTATTGGGGGCCTTCCGCGCATTCGCCACCGATAAGGACTTCTTCTTTCGCCTGGGCGAACTGGGCCGCAGCGCCATCGGGCTTGGCGGGAATCAAGCCCTACCTACCGGCGCCGTGACCGTCATCTCGTCGCCCAGCATTGCGCCAGCTTATGTCGGCGTCGGCTACATCATCGGTCCGAAGCTTGCATCGCTAAATTTCGCGGGCGCTGTCCTGGCGTGGGGCGTGCTGGTTCCCCTGTTGATGTTCGTGTTGGGACCAAGCCTCAGCCCGAATCTTCCCGCTGCGGCAGGCAACGAAGATTGGGCAGGCACCGCAACCGCGAT
>CAYTVP010000468.1:0-3407 GCA_964441675.1 uncultured Solibacteraceae bacterium
GTCGAGTGCCTTGCCCTGGTTGGCTTCATTTTCCGCCTTGCGCACGCGGGCAATCATCTCGTTCCTCAATTGCTGGATCTCGCGCTCCTTCGCCAGTTTCGCTTCGCGCCGGGCAGCCGCTTCCGCCGCGGCGCGCTGGTCGGCCATGCCTCGCCGTTTATCCCGGATGGCATCCCGTACCGCGGGATCGCCCGCGGCTCGCTCCGCCTGTGCCCAGGCTTTGTCGGCATCCACCCAACGCTCATACTCGGTCATCAGCACCGCAAACGCGGTGGCGGCCTCCGGGTTGCGCGGCGCCAACTCGGCTGCTTTCTTCATCAGGCCGCCTTTCCGTCCCGGATCGGTTTCCGATTCAGCGGCGCGATAGTATGGCTCCCACCATTCCGGCTTCGCCTTCATCGCGCCTTGAGTATCGCCCGCGGCGAGGAGGGCCATCGCCGAATCCGGCGCCGGTTGTTCAGCGAGCACACGTTTCACCGTATCCTCGTCCGGAACTCGCGGTGTGAAATCGCGATTCTGGTTCAAAGGCTTCCCTGGAAGATCGAACGTTGCCACGGTCTTTCCCGCAAGATGCGCCTTTGCTTCCTGATCGATTGTTGCAGCGGGCTTTCCCAGGCCGTTTCGAAAGGCGACATCCGTATCAACACCCTTCGCGAGATTGGCCAACACCACCTTTGTCCGGCCGCGGTATTCCTCGCTGGTCAGCAACATGTGCACGCGCGCCCAGTCCAGAGTCAGCTTCGGTGGCGGTTGGCCGATGATTATATGGGTTCCCGATACTTCAACCGTCGACAGCGTTTCGATCAGGCCGGCTTCGATCTGGCTGGGCATGCGCCCCAGGTTGTCTTCTATCAGGATGCGGATAATTTGGGCGTTCCATGCGGGCGGAACATCCTCCTTAACGTCCAGAAATCCGCGCCAGGCATCGTTGATGAGCTCCAATTCACTGGAGTTGGCGCGCCTGGTAACGACGACGCGAATGGGCCAGACTGTCCGCGGCTCCGTTTTGCCGGTGAAATAGCTGAACGCCCAGCGTAATTGCTCGAGATGATTTAACGTTCGACGCGCGGTGTCTTGATCGCGATCGGTGAAGACTTCAAACGGCCCCATTCGGAAGACCGTCCAATCGGCTCCCGAACAGGCAAATGCGGCGCCGAGAATCAGGAAAAGCGCGCGGCCGAACATCTCTGCCGTCATGATATCCCACAGGGCCGATTTACGGTTTCGAGCATGGGCGCGATGAAGAAATTGCACGGGAGGTAGGCCGACATTCGCCGGTTATGCCCACTCTCGCGGCCATCATGTACCAGCCCAAATGTTTGATATCAACAGTTAGCGCGGTACTGCGCACGCTGGCACTACAATTGCAACATTTTGGCTTACGCCCTAACAAAAGCTCTCTCTTTAAGACGAGCCTGGGAGCAGCGTGATGCAGAAGATATCTTTCAATGTACTTCGGCGCACCGACGACGATCTGGTGCCCTTGGCGCAGGCTGGCGATGACCGGGCGTTTGCCGAGCTGGTAAAACGCCACCGGCATTCGTGTTTGAAGCTGGCCATGTCCATCCTGCGGAATCCTTCCGATGCGGAAGATGAGGTTCAGAACTCGCTGTGGAAAGCGTTCGAGCACATCGGGCAATTCAACCGTGAGGCGAAGTTCTCAACATGGCTTACTCGCATTGTCGTCAACCAATGCCTGATGCGGCTTCGGCAGCAGAAGCGCGCGCGTCTTCTCTACTTGGAGGACGCGGTTCGGACGGAAGATCAGATGCCGCTCGATCTGGCGGACTCGTCCGCGACACCAGAGCGGACGGTGGGACAGACGGAGGTTGCCGCGGTGTTGCGCAAGGAGATCCGCAGGATTCCGCCACTGCTCCGGAACGTCTTTTTGCTCCGGGATGTGCAGGAATTGCCCATGCCCGTAGTAGCGAAAAAACTCGGGATTTCCGTGGCCGCGGCAAAATCCCGGCTTTTGCGCGCCCGGTTCGAGCTCCGCTCCCGCCTGCAGCGGCATCAGGGCCGTCTTGGCCAGGCGACACTACTCGCCTAGACCTCGTTCTTCCGTGGTATTTTAGATAGGGATGCACCATACCAGTCCGCCCTCGTGGGACCGGTTTCTGGACGTGTCTGAAGCCCGTCTAAACTGCCCTCCATCTTGCCTACCTGCTTTTACTCGCTGAATGAAAGTTAGTGTTCCGATTTCCCGGGGAATAGAATCGCTATTTGGCACGCGGGACGAGAATATACGCCTTGTCGAGGACGCGCTCCAGGTACGTACGCACCTGACTGCGGATTCGCTCGAGATTGAAGGGGAGCCGCCTAAGGCCGAGCGGGCAGCCCGGATTTTCGAGGATTATTGCGGGCTTGTCCAGGAGGGGCACGTCTTTCAGAACGGTGATCTGAAGAGCTATCTACGCGTGGTGACGGAAGATCCCGAAGTTAGCCTGAAGCAGTTAGTAATTTCTGGCAAACAGAGAAGCTTCGGAAAGAAGGTCCTGGCGCCCCGGTCGGTAAACCAGCGCCGTTATGTCGAAGCAATCGAGCGAAACGATCTGGTGTTCGGGATCGGCCCGGCCGGCACGGGGAAAACGTATCTTGCAGTGGCCATGGCGGTTGCCGCGTTTCTGGCAAAGAAGGTAAACCGGATCGTCTTGACCCGTCCGGCCGTAGAGGCGGGGGAGCGGTTGGGCTTTCTGCCGGGCACGCTTCAGGAAAAGGTGGATCCCTATCTCCGGCCCCTTTACGACGCACTGTACGACATGCTGGAAGCAGAGCGTGTGGAAAAGCTCCTGGAGCGGAATACAATCGAAGTCGCTCCGCTGGCCTTTATGCGCGGCCGGACCCTGAGCGATGCGTTCATTATCATGGATGAGGCGCAGAACACCACTCAGGAACAGATGAAAATGATCCTGACCCGCCTCGGCTTCAACTCGAAGATGGTGGTCACGGGCGACATTACCCAGATTGATTTGCCCGCCGGGCGCCGCAGCGGATTGTTGGAAGCGATTGATGTGCTGCGCGGCGAGCCTGGAATATCCTTTGTTTATTTCGATCATGTGGATGTGGTGCGCCATACGCTGGTACAGCGGGTTGTTCAGGCGTATCACCGGTACAGCGAAGTTGCCGTCGAAGATACCCGCCAAATGTCCTTGCGGCTGGACACCCAGGCCGAGAAAGACGCCGCTCTTGAACTGAATGCCTCCGGGTGAAAGTAGTTTGATCTATCGGCAGCGGTTCGCTGCATTGAATCGCGCGGCACTGCGGAGGTTCGCTTTCCGAATTTCTCGCGCCGCGGCGGGCGGCAGGCCGTTCAACTGCCTGATCACCGGTGACGCGGAGATGAAAGCGCTGAACCGGCGTTATCGCGGTGTCAACAAGCCAACGGATGTCCTTTCCTTCCCGGCGGG
>CAYTVP010000469.1:0-3395 GCA_964441675.1 uncultured Solibacteraceae bacterium
GCTCGAAGATCGCTTCGCGTTGAGGACGCACATGGAAACGCAGCCCATTGACGTGTACGCGCTGGTTCCCGCGCGGCGCGACGGCAGGCTCGGACCGAAGGTTCAGCAGTGGGACAGAACGTGCCGGGGGCAGAAGCCTCAAAACGATGACGACGATCCGACGACTCCACGCTGCGCGGCGTTCTTTCGTCCACCGGGCTTGTACCTGGAGGGCGTGACCATGTTTGCGGTGGCGGAGATGTTGTCGCTGCCGCAGCCCGCAGTGGGCCGGATTGTGGAGGACCGCACCGGGCTGAAGGGCCGGTACAAGATGGAACTCGAATTCGAATTCGCGCCTCCGGGTCCGGGTGCAAGTACGCCGGATGGCCCATCGATTTTCACGGCAGTGCAGGAGCAGTGGGGATTGCGACTGGTTCCGGCCAAGGGTTCGCTGAAGGTGCTGGTGGTGGATGTCGCCCTGCCGCCGGTGGGGAATTAGACAGCGCACTTCGCAGCGAGCGGCCGCAGTTGCTAGCATAGAAAGTTGTCAGGCTCCGGGCTTCGTGCAACGGGCCGCTGCAAACCCCGCCAGGTCCGGAAGGAAGCAACGGTAGTGGCCCCGCCCGTGTGCCGCGGATCACCCGGGGTCTGGCAGATGCCTTAAAACCGTGCCACCGCGGAACGGCGGCATTTCACAACCGGATGGTAAGCTGAGATTTCGTCCCACCGCATGTATCAGGTCATTGCCCGTAAGTATCGCCCGCAGTCATTCTCGGAGCTGATTGGGCAGGAACCGGTACGGATCACGCTCGAGAACGCGATCACCAAAGGCCGGATTGCGCACGGCTATATCTTCGCCGGACAGCGCGGCACAGGCAAAACCACCGTGGCTCGCATCATGGCGCGATGCCTGAACTGTGTCGAGGGGCCTACGATCGCACCGTGCGGCAAATGCAGCTCCTGCACTGAGATTGCACAGGGAAATTCCATCGACGTCATCGAGATCGATGCGGCATCGAATCGTGGCATTAACGAAATGCGCGAGCTTCGTGAAAACGTGCGGTTCCGCCCCGCGCGCGATCGATTCAAGGTCTTCATCATCGACGAGGCGCATCAGATTACAAACGAAGCATTTAACGCGCTTCTCAAGACACTGGAAGAACCGCCAGAATGGGTGGTCTTTATTCTCTGCACAACCGAAGCGCACAAGATTCCGACAACGATTGCCTCGCGTTGTCAGCAGTTTAGTTTCCGGTCGGTCGATTTTCAGCAGTTGCTGGCTAGAATGGAATGGATATGCGGCAAGGAGGGGGTCACCGCCTCTGTGGGAGCGCTGGCTGTTCTTACGCAAGCCGGCGAAGGCAGCGTTCGCGATTCACTCTCCGCTCTCGATCAGGCCATCGCCAGTTGCGGCAACACGCTCGACGAAGAAGCCGTTCGCGACTTGCTGGGTCTGTTCTCGCTCGACACTATGGGCGAGGTAACCGCGGCACTGGAGGATGGGAATTCCCAGCGCATGCTGGAGATTGTGCAGGAGCTCGAGCGAAACGGCCGCAGCTTACAGCACTTTTGCCGTGAACTGTCTCGATATTTCCGGAACCTGCTGGTGGCCCGCGTGGCAGGACCCGATACGCTGCTGATCGCCGCCACGCCACAGGAGAAGCAGAAGCTGGCCGCTACCGCCGCGCGCTTCAGCGAGGACGATCTGACGCGCTATCTGAAACTGGCGCTCGATACATTTCAGGATTTACAGGAATCGCTGCAGCCGCGGCTGCATCTTGAAGTCGGCCTGTTGCGATTGGTGCATGCAGGGCGGCTTACTGCTATCGAAGACGCCATTGCGGGTGTCGGTCCGGGATCGTCGTCTCTCGCGCCTCAAACACCGCCGAAGCCTGTGATCGCACCACCGGCGAAGGCGTCTACACAGCCTGATTCTCCTCCCTCCGCCGCCGGTTCGGAAGGGCTGAAAGAGCGGCTGGTGGCGCGTCTGACCGAGCTTGGCAAGAAACAGTCGGCTACCGCGGTCGAGCACGCCGAAGTGCACCAAACCGCTGACAGTATTGTGTTTCGAGCACCGCGCGAATTCCATTTCACTCTGAAATCCGCGGACATGCTGAAGCTGATTGCACCGATTTTAGGGCGTCCGGCAAAGATTGTTGTTGAATTGGGCGGCAATCCCGAAGCGGAATCGCCCGGCCCGGCAGCTGCCTCAGAACCGGATAGCGACGCGTCCGCGCGTGCTTTGGCGCATCCGGAAGTTCAGCGCTTCCAGGAAGTGTTTCCCGGCAGCCAAGTTAAGAAAGTAGAGGATCTACAGATATGAAGTTGCCCGGCAACATGCAGGCAATGATGAAGCAGGCACAGCAGATGCAGCAAAAGCTGCAGGAAGAGATCGCGCAGATCCGCGTAGAAGCCACCGCGGGCGGCGGTATGGTGTCTGTCAAGATGGACGGCCAGAAGAATGTTCTCGGCGTCACCATAGACCCGGAAGTTGCGGGAGACGTCGAGATGCTTCAGGACATGGTCATGGCGGCGTTCAACGAAGCGATCAAAAAAGTGGATCAGGAAGCACAAGCCAAGATGGGCGGGCTGATGGGTGGACTTGGCCTTCCACCGGGCCTACTCTAGCTCCGCATGCCCGATTTCGCTGAACCTCTTCAAAGGCTGATTGAAGAATTCCGGCGCCTGCCCGGTATCGGACAGAAAAGCGCTCAGCGGCTGGCATTTCATGTGCTGCGCAACGGGCGCGAGGATGCCGAGCGCCTTTCCCAGGCAATCCTGGACGTGAAAGACCGCCTGGGACTCTGCGCGGTCTGTAACAACATCTCCGACGCCGAGCAGTGCCCCTTCTGCCGGAATCCCAACCGTAACCGTGCGCAAATCTGCGTAGTGGACGAGCCGCACAGTATTCTCCCTATCGAAACGACGCGCTCGTACGATGGCCTCTATCACGTACTGCACGGGTCCATTTCCCCACTGCGCGGTATCGGACCGGAGCAGCTGCGAATCAAAGGCCTGATCGAGCGCATCGCTACCGGCGAACCACAGGAAGTCATACTCGCCACCAGTCCTACCGTGGAAGGCGAGGCGACCGCCGCGTACCTGGTGCGTCTAATCAAGCCGCTCGGGGTACGTGTGTCGCGAATCGCAATGGGTGTACCCGTTGGCAGTGACCTGGAATTCGCTGACGAAGTGACCATGTCCAAGTCACTCGAAAACCGGCGCGAGTTATAAGTTCCGGTTTAGATCTCGGCCCACCGGCGAATGAGGTTGTGATAGATCCCGGTCAACTGGACACCGGACGGGTGATCCGGCACGTCCTGGTTGAGCCGTTGAATCGCGGTATCGAGATCGAATAGCAACGCGCGCTCGGCATCGCCCCGGACCATGCTCTGAATCCAGAAAAACGAGGACAC
>CAYTVP010000470.1:0-3388 GCA_964441675.1 uncultured Solibacteraceae bacterium
TTTGTAGTCCTCGTACTTCACGGTCTGCTTGATCGGCTGCGGTCCGTGCTCAAAATAAAGGACATCGTTCGCGGCGGTATAGGTGGGAAACCAATACTTTCCGTCGATCTGCTCGCGATAGGTCTCGAATTTCGGGAACTGCTGATCGCTGTTCTTCTTAAGGATTCCGCGCGCCCTGCCATACGTTTTCACGATCTGCAGATCCCGGTCGTCCACCCAGATAATTCCGGCAAAGTAGCGCTTGCCTTGCTCCATCTTTTTGGGCTTCACGGCAAATGCGTAGCAAGGGATTTCGTCCAGGGTCTCCCGGCCGAGATAGCGGACATCATAGCTGGTGATGTCCTCTGAAGTGAGAACGAAGGGTTGGACGCTACGCATGTCCTGCTCGTCTTCCGGAGTCAGGACGAGATTCTTCAGGCTGGGGACAGGCGATCGCACCACGCGTTCGTTACGTCTCCCATCCGCGGAAAAGACCACATCCCAGACCATTTCCCAGCGCCCGACAGTCCGCCCACTGAGATCCAACTCCTGAATCCGGGCAGTTTGACGGTAGGTATAGTTCTCGCGGGCCTTGGCGAACTCGCTTTCCTTCGCGGCAAATTTACGAATAATTTCTTCGATTTCCGCCGGAGCCGGATCCTTCAGATCCACCCCGAAAGCCACTGCGCAGGACAACGTGGCAAAAAGGAGCGTTCGCATGGTCACCTCTTCAAAAGATGCTTCGCAATTACAATGCGTTGCATGTTCGATGTCCCCTCATAGATTCGCCCGATCTTCGCATCGCGATAGAGCTTCTCCACAGGGTACTCCTTTGTAAATCCTACACCCCCCAACACTTCGATGGCGCGCGAGGCGCAACGCTCGGCTATCTGCGAGGCATAGTATTTAGCCATGGCTGCTTCTTTCACATAAGGCAGTCCGGCATCCCGAAGCCGCGCGGCATTGTAAACAAGCAGTCGCGACGCCTCTACTTCTACGGCCATCTCGGCCAACTCGAACTGGATACCTTGAAAATTGGCGATTGGCTGCCCGAACGCTTTCCGTTCCTGGGCGTATGCCGTAGCGTGACCCAGCGCTCCAGCAGCCAAACCGGTCATTTGCCCCCCGATGGCGATGCGTCCCTCATTTAAGGTTTCAATGGCAATCTTGTACCCTTGACCTATCTCGCCGACTACGTTTTCACCGGGCACCCGGCAATCGTCGAGGATCAGCTCGCAAGTAGAGGACGCGCGAATGCCAAGTTTGTCTTCCTTGTGACCCACGCGAAACCCCGGAAAGTCGCGCTCAATCAGGAAGCAGGTGATGCCTTTGTAGCCGGCCGACGGATCGACGGTAGCAAAAAGCAGAAACAAGCCGGCTTCCTGTGCATTGGTGATCCACAACTTCCGTCCGTTGATCGTCCAATGATCTCCGTCCTTTCGGGCGCGGGTGGTGAGCGCAAAGGCATCCGATCCGGCGCCGGCTTCAGACAACGCATATGCTCCGATGGTGGCGGCGGCAAGCCGGGGAAGATAGCGGATCTTCAGCGGCTCGCTCGCCCAGCGCAAGATGGCGTTATTCACCAGTGTGTTCTGCACATCGACGATGACAGAAGCAGAGGGGTCCACCTTGGCCAGCTCTTCGATGGCAAGAACGCATTGAAAGAACGTCCCGCCTTGTCCGCCATATTGCTCGGGGATGTCGATGCCCATCAGGCCGGCTTCGAACATCTCGTGCAGTAAATCCGGCCGGAACGCGCTCTCTTCATCCATCCTTCGGACATGAGGACCAATTCGCTCCGATGCCAGACGCCGGACGCTTTCCCGGAACATCAGCTCTTCTTCGGTAAGCTCCGTCAACGGGCGGACTGCATCGGTAACGCTAGACATTAGTGCCAATTCTCGCAAACCTCGCACCCGAAGCGCCCCTACGCGGCGTGAACAACTCGATAAGCTGTAGAGCAATCCGGTATGACGACACCAATGCGTTGCGTATTCGTTCTTCTGATTGCTGGTTTGGTTGGACAAGCCCAAAATGATTGGCCGGTTTACGGACACGATGCCGGGGCACGCCGCTTCTCTCCACTGAAGCAGATCGACACAGCAAATGTGAAACGACTACGCCTGGCGTGGACGTTTCACACCGGCAAGGCGGGCTCGGAAGCAATACCAGTGGTTGTGGGAGGCGTTCTATACACGGCGGCCGCCAACGGAATCTTCGCGATCGAGCCGGAAACGGGCCGTAAGCTCTGGCACTACGAAGCCACGCAGGTGGCGCTACGGGGTTTGGCATATTGGCCCGGCGATAAATCAACGCGGCCACGCGTCTATGCGGGGATTAAAGGCGGAATGATCGCCCTCGATGCCGAGTCCGGTAAGCCGGCGCCCGGCTTTGCGAATGAGGGACTGTTGGATCTCCGCCAGGGAGTTCTCGGCGATCTGGCGGATGCGAAAATCTCGCTCCAATCGCCGCCGGCGGTCTACAAGAATCTCATCATTACCGGCAGTGCGAACGGCGAGGGATCTCCCACCATAGGTGCTTACGGCGATATCCGCGCGTGGGACGCTCGGACAGGAAAACTCGTATGGAGCTTTCATACAGTTCCACGCCCGGGCGAGCCGGGGCATGAAACATGGCCGGCGGACGGCTGGAAGAATCGTTCGGGCACAAATGCGTGGGGCTTTCTGACCATCGACCAGGACCGGGGGATTCTCTACGTGCCTCTCGGGTCGCCCACAACGGATTTTTACGGTGCCGACCGGCATGGCGACAATCTGTACGGCAACAGTCTGGTCGCGCTGGAGGCATCGACAGGCAAGCTGAAGTGGTACCGCCAACTGGTCCATCACGACCTTTGGGACTTCGATCCGGCAGCGGCGCCTGTGCTGTTCGAAGCGGTCCGAAATGGCCGCAAAGTTCCGGCGGTCGCACAAATCACAAAAATGAGTTTGCTATTCGCTTTCGATCGTGTCACAGGTGAGCCGCTTTACGGCATGGAAGAACGGCCCGTTCCTCAAAGCATCGTTCCCGGCGAAAAGACCTCGCCCACGCAGCCGTTTCCGCTGAAGCCGCCTCCGCTTTCGAAAGTGACGTTCGAGGAGAAGGACATGTACGATCTCACTCCGGACCATGCCGCCTTCTGCCGCCAGCTATTCGACAACAATCAGATGAAGATCGGCGAGATGTACACGCCTATGCCGCTTGAGGGCAATCTGTTGATGTTTCCCAGCACGCTGGGTGGCGGAGGATGGGGCGGCGTCTCTGTCGATCCAACGCTTGGCTACTTATTCACAAACGTCAATAATCTGGGCCAGTGGGGCCATATGGAAAACAAGGTGGACCCCAAGACAGGTAAGTCCACTTATATTCGAACGTCGTCCTATGGCGCCTATGCGCGCTTCTGGAATCG
>CAYTVP010000471.1:0-1521 GCA_964441675.1 uncultured Solibacteraceae bacterium
ACATGCGGCCGAAATGCCTGATTGGTTTGGACAATATAAGACCCGGATGCGTAGGACGTGCCGTTCACGGTGAAAGGAGCGCGGGCACGGTGAACGACGATGCCGTTCTTGATCAGAGTATTGATGAACTTCACGGCCGTGGCAAAATCGGGCTGGTCCACCGGAATGACATACGCACGGGCATCGCGCCATTCCGGTGTCTTCAACATGTCGTAGTACCGCGTTGGAGAGGGACGCTCGGCATACCCCGGCATTGAGCTTCCCTCCTGCTTTGCGATCAGGTCTTTCACTTCCTGTACCCGCCGCGGATAGAATGTCCAGCTATCCTTGCTGCCGCGCTCGATCGAATTCCTTCCCATCAGCCAGATGTTGTAAAGCAGCGTTTCCCGGTACCGGGACGCGTAGTCGAGCACGGCGCGGTTCGCCGTAAGCGAGTAGTCGATCGACTGCCGGAAATGCCATTTCTGTGGCGGAACCGGGAAGGGAAGATCCCCCGAGGGAAGCTGCCGCGACGGTACAAAGCCGATATCGATCGGCGTGGGGCTGCCCGCAATTTCGGTCAGAAGTCCGATCATGTTGTGAAAGTACGTCGTTGTACGCAGCCCGCCGTTGTACCAGGTGGAGTAGTTCGCGCCGCCCCTCATTGTCGAGCCGGGCTTTCCCTCGGCGATGAAGCGGGAGTGCATGGCTGCCCCGACGGCATCCAGCGAAGTGACAATCAGGGGGTCAAACACGTAGTTGAACGGGTCGCGGAATGGCGGGGCAAAGATGACCGTTCCCGGCGGAGAGGACTGATGGTGGTTGTACATGATCTGCGGAAACCACTCGAGGAAAAGCTGCCGGTTCAGATTCGTGGATTCTTTCATCGCAGACATGTAAAAATCGCGATTGTTATCGTGTCCGACGTACTTGTGATACAGCCGCGGGGGTTGCTCCATCTTCCGTTTTTCCGGTACGGGCTCCCGCATGTACCATTCGCTGATCAGATCGTGCCCGTCTGGATTCGCGTGGACGCAGAGTAGAATGACATCCCTGAGAATGCGTGTCGTTTCCGGATCGGTTTGCGACGCAAACTGCCAGATCGTTTCAATCAGCTGATGTGTGCCGACCGTTTCGGTAGAGTGTAGTCCGCCGTCAATCCACACAACCGCCTTGCCCTCCGACGCCAGAGCACGCGCGGTAGTTTCGCTGACACCTTCGGCGCGCGCCAGCTTTTGAGCGATCTCCTTGTAGCGGGTCAGATTCCGGATATTCTCAGGCGACGAGATCGCCATCATGTACTGCGTACGGCCTTCTTCGGTTTTCCCGATATCCACCAGCTTTAAGCGGTTCGATTCGGAAGCCAGCTTCTTGAAGTAGGCTTCTGTCTGCTTGTAGGTCGTCAGCTGATAATCGTCGCCGATGTTGAAGCCAAAGTGCTCTTTTGGGGAAGTTAGCTTTTGCGCAACGACAACCGGGGCCGTGGCAGCGATCAGGAGGGCGAAAACATACTTGCGTGCGCGTAGATCCATTCAAACTCTC
>CAYTVP010000471.1:1531-3387 GCA_964441675.1 uncultured Solibacteraceae bacterium
CCGCAGAAGGTTTTTGAAGAATAGCGCACAAATACGAACAGCCGCCTTTCCCGGGTGAGGAATCGGCGGCTGTCGTCCGAAATGAAACTTCAGCGGCTGCGGCCGCTCACCGCCACACGTTCTGGCTCGGCGGCTTCGACCGCGACCGGCTCGGCGCTGGCCGGAAGGCCGAGTTTTTCGCGTAATGCCCGGCTTACTGATTTCCGAATATCCGGATTATCACGCAGAAACTGACGGGAATTTTCCCGGCCCTGTCCGATGCGGTCGCCATTGTAACTGAACCAGGAACCGCTCTTCTCAATCAGGTTATGCGTCACACCGAGATCGAGCAGATCGCCTTCTTTCGAGATGCCTTCGCCATACATGATGTCGAACTCGACTTCGCGGAATGGCGGAGCAAGCTTGTTTTTCACAACCTTCAGCTTGGTCCGGTTGCCGGTAACGGTATCTCCGTCCTTGATCGCGGCGATGCGCCGGATGTCGCACCGGACCGAGGAGTAGAACTTCAAGGCACGGCCGCCGCTGGTGGTTTCCGGACTGCCGAACATTACTCCGATCTTTTCGCGGATCTGGTTGATGAAAATCAGGCAGGTATTCGACTTCGAGACATTGCCGGTGAGCTTGCGCATGGCTTGGCTCATGAGCCGGGCCTGGATTCCTACAAACTGGTCGCCCATCTCGCCATCGAGTTCGGCCTTGGGGACCAGCGCCGCTACCGAGTCGACTACTAAAACGTCAATCGAGCCGGAGCTCACCAGAACATTCGTGATTTCCAGGGCCTGCTCGGCATAATCCGGCTGAGAGACCAGCAGGTTGTCGATGTCCACGCCCAGCTTCCGTGCATAGATCGGATCAAGCGCATGCTCCACATCAACGAAGGCCGCCATGCCCCCGGCTTTCTGTGCCTCGGCTACCACCTGGAGTGCGACCGTCGTTTTTCCGGAAGATTCCGGCCCGTAGATCTCGCAGATGCGCCCGCGCGGGAACCCGCCTACTCCCAGTGCCCAATCCACTGAAATGGAGCCGGTAGAAATAGACGAAACGGCCTGAATCGCTTCTTTGGAACCGAGACGTACAATGGAACCCTTTCCAAACTGCTTTTCCAGTTGCCCGAGGACGTTCGTCAGGGAGCGTTCGCGTTCTTTATTTTCTAGCACTGCCATGTCGTAGTTTCGCCTTTTATTCGTCTGATTGCAAGGCCCGGAGAGATTAGCCTGCCGACTATTGTAGGTGTGTTTGAGAGGCGAGTGTTCTCAAAATTGGTGGGTGGCTTCAAAATCACCAGGTAACTGACGCATCGCGAATGTTTGAAAGCTCCCGTGTCCGCGCCGGATATATGCAAGAGGCTGGCAACTTAGCGGTCTGTTCCGCCTCACTACCGGACTCCCGATCAGCGTGTTGAACGTACGTGGATGGCCGAATGGATGGTGCTGCCCTCACTACGGTGAGGTAGTTGCGCCGGTGCCGCCGCAGACCAGCAATCACAATGCCCCGCTGATCGGCGGCGGTGGCGGTCCCAACTTATTCGACGATCCGCTAAAAGCCCTCGCCTCGTTCGGTCCCGCTAACGTCGGTCCTACTTCAAATCGAAACAATCTCCGTGGCGAGGGAGTGTTCACTATCGACTTCGGCTTGAGCAAGCGCTTCCGGCTCCCATTCGAAGGACACTCGCTGCAGTTCCGCGCAGAAGCGTTCAACCTCACTAACTCTGTACGCTTCCGCCCCGATCTCTTCGGAACTGCGGCGCTCGAAGACCCCGGCAGTTTCGGCAACTACAACACAGTTATGACTCCGGCCCGCGTTATGCAGTTCGGCTTGCGCTACGAATTTTAGCGAACGATGGGCTTCGTCGATCG
>CAYTVP010000472.1:0-3370 GCA_964441675.1 uncultured Solibacteraceae bacterium
TCTGGCCTCGCCGCACTACGGCGAGCGCTGGGGCCGCCATTGGCTCGATCTCGCCCGCTATTCCGACTCGGCAGGCTACGAGTTTGATCGCGATCGACCGACGGCTTATCTGTTCCGCGATTGGACGGTTCAAGCTTTCAATAGCGACATGCCGTACGACGAGTTTCTCCGGCGGCAGATCGCCGGTGACGAGTTGTATCCGAACAATCGCGACGCGATCATCGCCACTTCTTTTTTGCGTCTCGGGCCGGAAGCCAACATTAAAACCGAGCAAACTCGCATGGACGAGCTCGATGACATCCTCGCCACCACCGGTGGCGCGATGCTGGGCATGACTATTGGTTGCGCCCGCTGCCATAACCACAAGTTCGATCCGATTCCGCAGAAGGACTACTACCGCATGCAAGCGGTATTCTTCTCGGCAAAGCCGGCGGATGTGCCAATCGTGGGCCCCAGCGAGATCGCCAGGCATGCGGCGGAAGTCGAGAAGTGGAAAGAAACAATGGCTCCCGTCGAGAAGGACCTGGCAGAGCTTGAGAAGCCTTACCGCGATCGAATCCTCGCCGGCAAAAAGAGCAAGCTCGCCGGCTACATTCAGGTTGCCCTCCGTACTCCGCCGGAGAAGCGCACAGAAGGCCAGCGGCTCAACGCTATCCAGGTCGAAAAGACTCTACGCGTCGAAGAAAAAGAACTCGCGTCGGCAATCTCGGCCGAAGACCGTCTGCGGTGGGAAGCTTTAACGCGCGAGATTAAGCGCCTTAAGGACGAAAAGCCGGTTCTGCCGACGGCTCTCGGCGTAGAAGAGAAAACGTTTGAGCCTGCGCATTTCCTGCATCACGGCAGCGTGGATTCCAAGGGCTCGCCCATGCAACCGGGTGTGCTCACTGTTGCTGCCGACGGCGAATGGGCGTTCCCGGAGGGCAAAGGCCGCCGTAGCGCCTTCGCTGCCTGGATCTCCTCTCCAAAAAATCCACTCACCGCGCGGGTGATGGTCAACCGGATCTGGCAGCATCATTTCGGTGAAGGCATCGTTCGCACGGTTTCCAATTTCGGCACTACCGGAGAAGAGCCGACACATCCCCAACTGCTCGATTGGCTCGCCTCGGAGTTTGTCGCTCGCGGTTGGTCAATCAAGCAGATGCATCGCCTGATCATGCTGTCTCGCGCTTACCAGATGTCGAGCGGTGACAACGAAGCAGGTATCAAAGCGGACCCCGAGAATCGTCTGCTCTGGCGTCAGGCTCGCCAGCGTCTGGAAGGCGAAGTAATCCGCGATTCCATTCTGGCGGCCGCGGGGACTCTCGACAAAACCATAGGCGGGCCCGGTTTTCATCCCTACATTGACCCTTCTCTTTGGGCGGGAAGCTCCGGCCGGACCTGGCCTGGAAAGAAAATTGATGACCCGGCGACATGGCGCCGCGGTGTCTATATCTTCCAGAAGCGGACGATCCAGGTACCGATGATGGAGTTGTTTGACGCCCCCAACGGCATCGGATCCTGCTCCCGGCGCAATCGCTCGACAATTGCCACTCAGGCGCTCATTCTCATGAACAACGATTTCGTCGTGGATCAATCCAGGCGTTTCGCCGAGCGCCTTCGCCGGGAGGCCGGCGAGGACTCCGCCCGCCAGATCGACCTGGCTTTCGAGCTCGCCCTTTCGCGTCCGCCCTCGCCGCGGGAGCGGGATGATGCGCTCACCTTCATCTCCCAGGGTCCCGCTGGCTTGATCGATTTCGCTCAGGCAATCTTCAACCTCAACGAGTTTGCATACACGCAATGAAACGCTATCTGTCTCGCCGTGAACTGTTCTACCGCGCCGGCGGAGGAATGGCAGCCGTCGCCGCCGCCGACATGATGGCGCGTGCCGCCTCTGTCTCGCCGATGGCGCCCAAGCAGCCGCACTTTTCCGCCACGGCCAAGGCCGTGATCTCGATCTTTTGCTACGGCGGCGTAAGCCATGTCGATACCTTCGATCCGAAACCCGAGCTTCAAAAGCGCCCCGGCGAAGCCATGACCGGCAAGGGTGAAGTGGTCGTCTCGCAGGGCCACCCCGGCGGATTGTTGCCTTCGCCCTGGAAGTTTCAAAAGTATGGACAGTGCGGAATGGATGTCAGCGAACTGTTTCCCCATGTAGCAAAACACGTCGACGACATCGCATTTATCCGTTCGATGTATGCCCTGTCGAACGATCACGCTCCCGCATTGTTCCAGATGAATACAGGCTCCGTGCTGACCGGTCATCCCAGCATGGGCAGTTGGATCACCTACGGCCTTGGCACCGAGAATGCCAACCTTCCGGGCTTCGTTGTATTTCAGGATTGGCGGGGCGGTCCGATCGGCGGCGCTCCCAACTGGGGAAACGGATACATGCCGGCATCGTTCCAGGGAACGCCGTTTCGCTCTACAGGAGACCCCATCGTTGACCTGAAGCCTCCCGAAGGCATGACCCCGGAGCGGCAAAAGCGCTGGCTGGCGTTTCTCGACCGGTTGAACGGCGAACATGCCGCAAAGAATCCCGCCGACAGCGAGTTTGCGGCGCGCATCGCTTCGTTCGAGCTGGCGTATCAGATGCAGAAGCATGCCACGGAAACTGTTGCGATCGACACGGAACCGGAACATATCCGTAAGCTCTATGGCCTGGACCAGGAACAAACACGCTACGTTGGACGCCAGGCGCTGATGGCCCGGCGCTTGGTGGAGCGCGGCGTACGGTTCGTTCAGATTTACTCCGGAGGCGGCAATTTTCAGGAGAGTTGGGATGCGCATTGGGATCTGAAATCCAACCACGAGATGCACTGCGGAGAGACCGATCAGCCCGTCGCTGCCCTGCTCGCAGATCTCAAACAGCGGGGGTTGCTCGATTCCACGCTGGTGATCTGGCACGGCGAATTCGGACGTATGCCGATCTCACAACGCATGGACGGCCGCGACCATAATCCTCATGGCTTTACTGTCTGGATGGCCGGTGGCGGCGTCAAGGGCGGCCAGGCAATCGGCACAACCGACGAATTCGGCTATAAGGCCGAGGAGGACCGCAAGTCCGTGAACGACCTGCATGCTACGATCCTGCACTGTCTCGGGTTTGATCACGAGAAGTTGACGTATCCCTACAACGGAAGGAACATGCGGCTCACGGACGTGAGCGGCGCCGTGATCAAGGAAGTTCTCGCATAGTAAGCTTCCGCGCCCTATCGGAATGTCTTGTCATCCAGCCGGCTGAGATCCATTTCGTCCGGCAGCACTCCCAGCGTCAGAATCGCGAACGTAAAGACATTCGTTCCCGGCTCGATGTGCCCTCCGAATGCTTTGTCTTCGTCCGTCATGGTCATGTGCGCATGCACGCGCCCGCCGATAACATAACCGTTGACGC
>CAYTVP010000473.1:0-675 GCA_964441675.1 uncultured Solibacteraceae bacterium
CACGACCAGATAGACTGGAACGCCGGCAAATGTGGCTCCGCAACAAGCAGCCAATAAACAACGGGCGGAACGGTGCCGATCAGAGAATTCGTCAGGAGGCCGCGAAGCAGACGGCGTGTCATACCAAACCGCGTCATACCAAACATTGTGTCGCCGCCGGTCAAAAAGGCACGTTCCCCTCGTGACGGAAAGGCCGGTTTTCCGGATGAAGGGTTAGAACGAAGCGCCTGGCTGCAACCGGCCGAGTGTCTCCTGGAGACCTTTCAGCAGATCCTGTTCCGCCGGAATCCGCAGCACACCCGCCGGAGTAAATTGCGCGCCTTGCACCCGCGATACCAACTCCAGCAGCAGCTGCGGATCGATTCGCGTGTCCTTGTGAAACTTGATGTTGACGAATCCGCCGCGGCGCTCGATTAGCTCGATCCCGAGCCTTTCTGCATGGCTTTTGAGCAGCGCGAACTCGATGAGGGTCGGAATAGCCGACGGAGGTGGTCCGTAGCGGTCGGAAAACTCCGCAAGAACCGGCGCGGCCTCATCTCTGCTTTTGAGATCGGCGATGCGCTTATAGGCACGCAGACGCTGATGATCGTCCGCAATGTATTCATTCGGGATGCAAATATCCAGACCGAGGTTCAGCGTCGAGCTTACTTCCGGCGAGGAGATCCCGCCGGAAGT
>CAYTVP010000473.1:685-3355 GCA_964441675.1 uncultured Solibacteraceae bacterium
ACTTCCGGCGGGATCTCCTCGCCGCGCAACTCGCGCACCGCCTCGTCCAGCATCCGGACATACATGTCGAAGCCTACATCAGCGATGTGGCCATGTTGTTGCCCGCCAAGAATGTTGCCCGCCCCGCGCAACTCAAGATCGAGCGCGGCGATCTTGAAACCGGCCCCAAGATCACTGAATTCTTTTAAAGCTGCCAGCCGCTTCCGGGCAATGTCAGTTAGCTCGGTATTTGGCGGTACAAGCAGGTACGCATAGGCGCGCCGGTTCGAGCGGCCCACACGTCCGCGAAGCTGATATAGCTCCGATAGCCCATAGTTCTGCGCGCTTTCGATAATGATGGTGTTCGCCAGGGAAATGTCGATTCCGTTTTCAACGATGGTCGTCGATACAAATACGTCAAATTCGTGGCGCATAAATCCCAGCAGAACCTTCTCGAGTTCATCCTCGGCCATTTGACCGTGACCCACGCCGATACGAATATCGGGCAGCATTTCCTGGATTGACGCGGCGCGGGAATAGATCGAGTCGATGCGGTTGTGGATGAAATACACCTGGCCGCCACGCGAAAGCTCCTGTTCGATTGCCGCCTTCACCACTCCCAGATCGAAATGAGCCACAACGGTATGGATGGCCAGCCGGTCCTTGGGAGCCGTTTCTATGACGCTCATATCCCGCAAACCCAGCAGCGACATATGCAGCGTGCGAGGAATCGGCGTGGCGCTCATCGCAAGCGCATCCACGTTCTTCCGAATCTGCTTTAGCCGTTCCTTATGCTTGACGCCGAACCGCTGTTCCTCGTCCACAACCATCAACCCGAGATCGCGAAACACGACATCTTTCGAGAGCAGGCGATGCGTCCCGATCACGACGTCCACTTTACCCAGCGCAAGATCCGCGAGCGTTGCCTTGATCTCCTTCGGGGATCGAAACCGGCTCAGCAGGTCGATGCGCACGGGAAATGGCGCGAAACGGCGCTTGAACGTCTCAAAGTGCTGAAACGCGAGCACAGTGGTCGGCGCGAGAACGGCCACTTGGCGCCCGTCTCCCAGCGCTTTAAACACGGCGCGCATGGCCACTTCCGTTTTGCCGAAGCCCACGTCGCCGCACAGCAGGCGATCCATTGGCTCCGCAGCTTCCATATCGCGCTTGATGTCGGCGACCGAGGTCAGCTGATCCTTCGTCGGCATGTATTCGAATGCATCTTCAAACTCGCGCTGCCAGTTTGAATCCGGAGAATACTGGAATCCTTCAGCCGTTTTTCTTTGCGCGTAGAGCTTCAGCAGCTCGTCGGCCATGTCGCGCATCTTCGCGCGGACACGTTTCTTGGTTCGATCCCACGTCGCGCCGCCCATGCGGTCGAGCGCAGGTGCGGCATCGCCGCCGCCACGAAACTTCTGGATCAGATCGAGCCGGGTCATCGGCACGTACAGCTTCGATTCGCCTGCATACTCAAGCAGCAGATAATCGCCTGCCGCTCCCTCCTGCGCAAGTTCCCGCACGCCGAGAAACTTGCCGATGCCATGAACCTGGTGGACAACATAGTCGCCTGGCTGCATGTCGGAAATGTCGGCTGCGAATGCTTTGAGGTTCGACTGAACGGCAGGCTGCCTGACGGCAACGGCAGAAAGATCGAAAAGATCGTCCCAGCCATGCAACGCCAAAAGCGGATCCCGGAACACCACGCCTCGATGGATATCCGCTTTGGCGAACATGGGGCCTGTGAGTTTGTACTGACGAAAAATATCGACCAGACGATCCAGTTCGCCGGATGCGGGAGCAAAGAAAAGCGCCCGTCCGCCGCGGTCGATAAATGCCCGCGTCTCTTCCACCATCATCGGCATGTTGCCGTGGAAGGCTGTTACAGGAGTGGTGGAGAATTCAACGGAGCTTGCTTCGAGTCCCAGCTCTCGTAGCGAAAGGATCTGGCGCTGGGCCAGATGCGACTCCAATTCGCTGAACCGCCACACATTCGCTTCTGCCATTTCGAGCCCCGGCTCGGATTGTTCCAGCCTTTTCCAGAAGCGATCGGACGCAGTTTGAATCTGTTCCGGCTCGTCCCAAACGACCAGAATGTCGGGATTGATGTCAAAGACGCTCTGATCGCGCGGGTTCTCCGCAGATGGCGTAAAAAACCGCCCGCCCGGCTCCTCCACCAGCGGCAGCAATAACGCCGATTCGATCTTTCCGATCGATCGCTGCGTCCCCACGTCAAACTTACGCATGGATTCGATCGAATCACCGAAAAATTCGATTCGCAGCGGATGGTCCATTTCGGGCGGAAATATGTCGATAATGCCGCCACGCACCGAAAATTCTCCAGGCATCTCCACCGGCTCGCGGCGCTCGTAGCCGGTACGCACGAGATGGGCTGCCAGCTCATCCAACGGAACTTCCTCGTTGACGCGCAACGTCAGGGCCAGTTGGCGATAAAACGCAGCCGCGCGAATTCTCGCCAGTGCGCCCGCGATTGGCGCAACCACGATCGGTGATCGCCGCGCGGACAAACGCCACAGTGTGACGGCGCGCTGCTCGGAAATCTCGGCGTGCGGGGCCAGCTCCTGATGCGGAAGAACGTCGAATGCGGGAAGCGTGTTTACCTCTCTGCGGCCGGCATCGTTCAAAAGCTCATAGAAGGCGCCAAGCGGCTCATGCAGTTCCTCCAGCCTCTTG
>CAYTVP010000474.1:0-3334 GCA_964441675.1 uncultured Solibacteraceae bacterium
ACCAGTAGGATCGTTGGCAAGATGCCATTTGCCGATGATGGCGGTTTGATAGCCGGCGGTTTGCAGTTCTTTGGCGACGTGATTCCTCTGAGGGTCCAGACGGTCGGCCAAAGTATAGACCCCGTTCCTGTGGCTGTATTGGCCGGTGAGGATCGCGGCGCGGCTGGGCGTGCAAATGGAGTTCGTGCAGAAACAGTTCTCCATGCGGGCTCCGCCGGACGCGATCCGATCGATATTGGGCGTCTTATTGATCTTGCTCCGATAAGCGGAGATCGCGTGTGACGCATGATCGTCCGCCATTATGAACAGAATGTTCGGTTGCGGATTACCCTGCGCCGCAAGCGCGCCGGCGGTGCCCGTTATCGCTAAGATTTCCCGGCGTGTGTATGTCAACATCACCCGTCTCGACGAGCCAATTCTAGAACATCCTATCTCGCACTAGCTCCGGAGAAAACGATCATGGTATGTGGTCCAACGTCGGAGAGCGTATAAGTACGCGTGCCTTGTTTCCGGTTCGGCTTCAGTGTTCTCTTCGATGGCCAAATTACCGTCGCTTCGGAGCCTACGTCAGAATCGGGCGGCAAGACGAAGCTTATATTTGAGGCTTTCAGGTCCGTCTCCCAATTCACCAGGTGCAGCACATGCCGGTTTTGCTTGGGCTGATGATTGAGCCCGGCCCATATCTTCTGCGAAGACTGAAGCTCCCAAGGTGCATTGGGAGCAAGATAACCGATCGCATTCCGAACAAGCGTGTCCGGCCATCGAACACCATCCGACGCGGAAAGAATCCCACCTCCGATCGGCCGATGGTGAATGGAACGGGCAAAGATCGCGCCGGCGACATACATTGCCTTACCTCGTCCGAAAGCCTGTATATGGATGGCCGCTTTGTCCGTCGCCCGCAACGGGGCATTCATTGGGGTGCCTGCGTCGCCGATCAATCGCGCAAGCGGGACGCCCTGGATAACTTGAACGTGCGAAGAGTCGCCGGGGATAATCAGCTCAGTTTCAGGTAGCCCACGAAAGATCGCGTGCTCGCGGCTTCGCGGGAGTATGTACGCGGGAGACTTACGATCCGTTGTCTGTATGGCATCGTCCACCTGCTCGTCGATCCGCACACCAAAGACGTCGGCAAGCGCGAAATCCTTTCGGGGTTTGCCGGCTGCGTCGAATAACGACGATTCCGCCGTGGCAAGGAGCGACCCGCCGTCGCTCACATACTGGCGGAGAGCCGCAACCTGCTCCTCGCTCATGCAAGCCGTATTGGGAAGAATGACCAGTTGATAGGAGGCCAGAATTTGTGGGACGAGTTTCCAATCGGGCAGCACATCGTACTGAATATGGAGCGCGTCCAGCATCCGGACTGCGCCGAGCATGCCGTTAGCGTGGCTCGACATATCCATTCGGCCGCGGTAGAGCATCGTCGGCTCGCTGGAAACGATGGCGACGTGTTTCACTGGGTCGGCCCCAACCAGATAGGGCTCTTTCTGTTTCACCTCCCGAAAGACTTCTCCCCATAATTGGGTGGCCTGCGTGTTCGGCTTGCCTTCGATCGACGTGCGGTCGGAGTGATAGATCATTGCGCCAACGGCGAGAGAGCGCCCTACGTGCGCTCGTAAGTCATCCGCACGCGGTGTATCGAGTATCGAGTGCCGGTTCAGAAAGGTAACCCGGAATGGTTTGGGATGCATGACCCCCCGCATCCACGTGGAGAACTCGCCTCGGGGTCCTGCCTCCGTGTAACCGTAGTCGGTCAGAGTATTGATGTGGGGTGGAACCGGAACCCACTCGCCGGGCGCACCCGGCATTTGAATCATCGGACCGGGCTCGTCCAGTGTTACTTCAATCGCAGGATCGCGGCTTTTGGCGGCCTCCTTCAGCTTCAGCCAGGACTTTTCCATCTGAGTGACTTCCCAACGAAGGGTGGATCGCCAGTCCGGATCCTCTTGGACGGACTTCGGATAGACACGCCCCATGTCCTGGAGGAATTGCTTTACTGTAAACTCCGATTGCCCGTATCGCGGAAAGGAAATGGCATCGATAAACAGCGCTTGCCCCTTATATGCGGGAACCAGTTCGTTAATAACGCTGACATACCAATCTGCGGCGGGAGAATTCAGGTCAGGATGATACCCGCCAAACAACGACTGATACAGGGAGCCATCCGGATTTCTGATTCCCCAGGACGGGTTCCGTTGGACGAGCCGGTCGTTGTACATCGTTGGCAGATACAACTCCATAGCGATGCCATGTTGGTGACCGAGGCGGATCATCTCCTTCAGGTAGTCGTACTTCAGAGTCGGATGCCGCTCGGCTACCTTACTGTCGTAAAACATGTAGCCGGAGATTGGCATTGCAAACACCAGGAGCGAATTCGCGTTCATGTCGATCAGGTGTTGCAGATGCTCCTCCGCGCTGAGTGAGCCATAATCGGCGAAAGGTTTGCCGCTACGGTCGAGCTTGTCCACCCAATTCACATCGAAGAAATTTCCCCTGTAGGATTCGGTCAGCTTTGGCAGGCGCTCTTGCGAATACAACTGGGAAAAGGCACCCCAAACAGTAAGAGCCGCGATGATGTGAGTTGTTTTGGTCAAGTATCTGCCTATTCGCAATACAACTTCCTCACTGTCCGTTATATATGTACTATGTACTCGATAGAAGTAAGGTTCAATCACTTAGGCTTTTTCGGAGCAACACCGGTTGCTTGATTGATCAACACTCTTTGCCGCGCGCCGGGCGACTGCCAAGTGCCTTTCAGCACGTCGTCCTCCGTAAACGCTGCCATTAAGATCTGCTTTTCTCCAGTTCGCGAGTAGTCGTAGATCAGATAGACGGTCCCATCCTGGCTCTCCACTCCGTCCGGATAAGAGATACCCTTTCGCTCATCGATCATCAGCCCGCCTTTCCAGGTAGCGCCATCGTCGTCGGAGACGCGAGCAACAAGATGGGATCGCGTCTTTTTGTCCGGCGGATTGTGAGTCACCAGAAGGAGACGGCCCGAGCGCAGCCTTCTGACGAAAAAACGCGAATTAACATGCGGGATGTCGCTCCGCCGGCCGGGACTCCAGGTCTTGCCGCGATCTGTCGAAACACTTTCGCCGATGCCATATTCAGCGCGCACCAGCATCCACAGGCTGTGATCCGCTCGCTCGACAATCATATGTTCGTCGAATACCCGGTTGGGCACCAGGACCTGGCTCCGGTAGTGCCAGCTTCGGCCCTTGTTCCGCGAGACCACCACGTTAGCGCCGCGACGGTCCCTCAAGTCGTGCCGGAACTCGTTCGGGATCTCGGCGTTTGCCTTTCGCTCCCACGGGCGGACACTCTATTGGAC
>CAYTVP010000475.1:0-3300 GCA_964441675.1 uncultured Solibacteraceae bacterium
GACCGACCGTGCAACGGCCGCGCTCATCACAGACTTGAAGCGTCGTGGAATGCTGGACGACACCCTCGTCGTCTGGGGCGGCGAGTTCGGCCGGACGCCAATGTCGCAGGGCGGCAGCGGACGCGACCACCACATCAAGGGTTATTCGTTTCTGCTGGCCGGAGGCGGCATCAAGCAGGGAATCTCCCACGGCGCCACCGACGATCTGGGCTACGCTGCGATAGAAAATCCGGTGGCCGTCCCGGATTTTCATGCGACGATGCTCCATCTGTTGGGCGTCGATCATCACCGGCTGACGGTGAAGTTTCAGGGTCTCGACGTACGCCTTACCGGCATAGCCGGCAAGGTCGTGAAAGAAATACTCGCTTGACTTAACGGGTAGCTTAACTACGAAGCGCGCAGCTTTTTGTAGTTGTCGTAGCATTTCTGAGCAACATCGAAGGGGCTCTCGTCCGCGCCCTCCTGCTCGATCAGAAAATGCTCGACACCACCTGTCTTCTCCGCCGCGGCGAAGATCTCTTTCCACGGCGCGGCGCCTTCTCCGAAGATCACGCGGTAGCCCTTGCCGTTGGGATCGAAATCCTTACAATGAACGGATCGGATCCGTCCGGGATTGGAATTGATCCATGCCACTGGATCCTGTTTGGCATCGATGCAGGTGCCGACGTCGAGCTGTAGCACGACATCCTTCGGTGTTTCTTTGGCCAGAACATCCATCGGACGTTTGTCCCCGATGGCCAGAAATTCCAGCTTGTGATTGTGGAAGCCCGGCCTCATGCCGCTGGACTTCATTTTGGCGTTCGCTTCGGTAAGCTTCTCGGCCACTTTTTTCCAGCCATCCAGATCGGCGATCTTTCCCGCGCTGGCCATGATGATGTACTTGCTGCCGAGGATCTGGTTCAACTCGATCAGATGGCCAATCCCCTCGGGCTCAAACGACTTCGCGGAGTTGTGTGTGGAGAAGCATTTCACGTTCAGGCTGTCGAGCAGCTTGCGCATCTCTTTAGCCCGTGCCGGCGTCCACTCGTAGTACGACGAGAAGAACTCGACGCCCGGATAGCCCATCTTCGCTACGCGGCGGACGGTCTCATCCGGATCCTGCTTGAATTCGTTGCGAACGGAATACAGTTCAAGACCGAGCTTGCCTTTCGAGGCGCCAAGCGCCACCGCGGCTGCGGCGGTAGATGCAATAAAGGAGCGGCGAGTGGGATTCCCAATCATGACGATCAAACGGTAACACAACTCTCCTGCCGGCCGGTCAGGACTTCTTCTTTTCCTCCGGCTTGGGTGGGACTGCGTTCTGAGACGGGCGGCGCAAGGCGCGCGGAACCGGTTTGGCGCTGGCCATTTCGGTATAGGTTTTAACCACCCGATCCTTCTGCGCCGGATCGGCAATCAGGTGCCGGTGCCTGCCATCGGACGATGCCTGAAATTGCATCCGGCCATCGTCGGAAACGGAGAGTGTCCCGGGATCGGATAGCCGGAAATAGCCATCATCCGGCCGCAGCGCGTATAGCATCGCAGCCATAGCGGTGCTGGGAGCGTCATACGGCATCGATTTTGCTGCCCGATAGGCTGCTGCTACCGGATGGTCGGGATTGTAGCCGTAATCGCTCTCAATGCTTGCCGCGGGGTAAAGCAGCGCGCCTCCCACCTCGCGGCCGCAAGCCACGACGGGCGTCGGCCAATCCGCCAGGACTCGCTTGGCTGCGGCGGAGGCGATCGCAAAGTTCGGATCGGCGCCGCCGTCAGGGAGTTCTCCGCCCGCAATCGCAAGCATCTTCACCTTAGCGGCGATCAGATCGCGCGCACCCGGAAGATCCAGCAGGCGAGCCAGGTTGGTCGCGGGCCCGGCCATCACGACGATGGCGTTCTGGTCATGCTGCGCCATCAGCGCGTTCCGGATGACAATCTCCGCGATGGCCGTATCGTTCAAAGTCGAAATCCGCGGAGTGTAGGCCGGCTTGCCCGCGGCGTCTTTCCGATTCAGCGTTTCGTTGATCAGCGGCGTATCGCCCGACATTTGTTGATCGACCGCCAGCCCGATCGGCATCCCTTGGAGAAAGATTGCCGCAAGGCCAGTCGTGGCACTAGCGTAGAATTTCTCGATGACGTCGCATAGCTGCGCAGACTTCAGATTCGATTTTGAGCTCGCAAGACAGGCGATGCGCGCTTGCCGCTTTCCCTCAAAACCGTGAAGGAGCGCCAGCGCCAGAACCGTATCGATGGTTTCACCGAAGCTTGAGTCGTAGACAACCCCTTGCGGAGGGCGTCCCGCTTCGCCGAATTGCATGGCTTAGGTGAGGTCCAGGCCTTCCAGGCGGCCGTTCGAATCGCCGAAATGTTCTGCTGGAACCCCCATGCGGTCCATCATGGTCAGGAAAAGATTGCACATCGGCGTTTCGCGCCGGTAAACGATGCGCCGGCCCGGCTTAAATGCACCGCCCGCGCGCCCGGCAACCAGCGTCGGTAGATCCTCGTGCAGGTGGCGATTGCCGTCGGAGAGTCCCGCGCCGTAGACGATCATCGAGTTGTCGAGCAGGGTCGAGTCTCCCTCTTTGATCGACTTCAGCTTCTCCAGCCAGCCCGCAAATTGCTGCGTGTGGTAGGTATTGATCTGCGCCACCTTCTCCATCAGCTCCGGCTGATTGCGGTGATGCGTCAGCGGATGATGTCCATCGGGGATGCCGATCTCGCGGTACGCGCGCGATGTTCCTTCGTGTGTGACCAGGAAGGTAACCACGCGAGTCAGATCAGCCTGGAATGCGACGGTGATCATGTTGGTCATCAGCCGGAAATGTTCGGAGAAATCAGCGGGAATTCCGTATGGTTTTTCCATGCCGGGGTTGATCTGGGAATTGTCGTTTTCCGCCCGCTCCAACTGCGCTTCAATATCGCGCACCGAAGACAGGTACTCGTCCAGCTTCCGCTGATCCGTGGGGCCCAGGTCGAGCGCCAGTTTCTTTGCATCTGCCGAGACCAGATCGAGGATGCTGCGGCGATACATATTGCGGCGCTTGCGTGCCTCGGGGCTAAGAGCGGCATCGGAGCCGAACAGGCGATCGAACAGAATCCGCGGATTCAGGATGGGCGGCAGCGGCTGTGTCTCGCTGCGCCAGGCAAGATTATTGGTGTATGCGCAAGAGTATCCGGAATCGCAGTCACCCGCTTGCCGGGCGTCTTCCATGCCCACTTCAAGAGATTTGAACCGCGTCTTCGTCCCGACTTGATTCGCGACGATCTGGTCGAACGAGACGCCGGAGCGGATATCGACCATTGTCTTGCGGGGCTGTACGCCGG
>CAYTVP010000476.1:0-2276 GCA_964441675.1 uncultured Solibacteraceae bacterium
CGTCCGGCCAACCCTCGCGGAAGACTTCAAGCGCTTCGTCGGCCGAGGAAAAGGCGGCTTGACAGCACATGCCTTCAGCCTCTTGCACCATGCGGCTCAACCCGTCACGTAAGAGCATGTCGTCTTCGACAATTGCGACTCGAATTGTCTCGGTGCCCGGCAAAGCTCTCTGTATCACGTCCTCGATGATCTGCGCCAGAGCATAATCATGCGCTGTTTGATAGCGGAACGTTGATCCGGATCGATGTTCCTAAGCCTTGCCAAGTTTCGCTTTGGTTAGCCCGCGCTTCTTGATCTAACGAGAACTGATAACGCAATGGCGCTAGCACCTGATAGTCGGTGGCGGCGAAATCAATCTGCAACGAATTCTGATGAGATGAAAATTTTACTGGGCTGATTGCCGTCTCTCCAAACTCGGAGAGCGGAAACAGCACTCCGGCCACGCGAAGACCGGTGATCCTGGCGCGGGATCGCAGCACCGTGCCATCTTCAGCGGGTTTAAACTTCGATACCCCATGGGCCGAAGCAAACCAGAGATCTCCATTGCGGTTGCGAAGTGAGCTTCGAATGTCGCCGCGCACGAGGCCTCGGCAGTGGAGTAATGTACAATCTGCCCAGTGTCGGGATTGAGACGACCGACACCTTTTGCAGTACCGGCGTAGATGCGGCCCAGCCCGTCTTCAGTCATGCACCACACTTCATCCGCCGACAATCCCTGTGCCCGCGTGTAGCGTCGCAACTGGGGATCTGCTGACTTCGGATCCGCGATGAGTCCTAAACCGCTTTGCGTGGAGGTAATCCACAACCGACCTTTAGAATCGACGAACAGCTTATTGATATGGCCGCGCCAGGTCGTGGAAAGGTGCATCGAGCGGCAGCCGTGCCGACTCGTCATCGACCAGGCCAGAATGCCGTTCCCAACGGGCAAGCTTTGCGAGTCTGTCGCCATGGCACCAGTTTGATGCCCAGATGTTTCCCCCAGAATCCTCAAAGAAGCGATCAACTGAACATTCGGACAAGAGGCGTAAATCGGAACGCCTGGTGAGAGTTGGAAATCGAAATAGGCCGGCACTCGTCGAGAACCACCACCGTCCTTTGTGATCTTGCATCGCCATCTGTGACACGTGCGGTTTGGAGACGACCGGGTCTGGCAAGGCATGCAGAACAGCGGTAAACCGTTGCCCTCCTTCCTGGCGGTAAATCTGGTTCCGCTTACCGCCAACATCAAAGACAGAAACTTGCCCCGACTGCTCTTCAATCAGCAGTTGATCGAGACCCAGTTGCAATCCGTCAGTGCCACCGAATGTCTGAAACCGGGACGAACCCACACGCACCAGCCCACTGCGGCGAGTGCCGATCCATAGATTGCTCGCAATGTCTTCACGGATACAAAGAACGGCCTCGTGCGGGAATTTGTCCTGTATCGTATGTTCGCGGAACCGGGATACACCGTTCGGAGTAATGACCCATTCCCTGAGTCCCATGCTGGTCGCGATCCACCGGCGCCCATCTACGCCAAACCATAGCTCGCGAGCCTCTCGCCCTAACCCAGGTTGGGTTGTGTGAATCAAGTCCAAAACAGGAGTTCGTGGCTTTGGGTCTACTGCGATCCGGCCGAAGCCGCTGTGGAATGCTACCCACAGTCGTCCGTTCCTTTCCTCCGCGAACGAGGTCACGAATGCAACACGTTCACCGCCGGCCGCGTGATCGACTCCCAAACGGCTTTCCGCTGCGTAGTTTGTCCAGCCTCCCCTCACTCCACGCTGATAGAGCCCATGGTTGGTGGCAAGCCAAAGCGAGCCGCGGCGATCGCGTGCGAGTGCATTTACCATCACCACGATCGACGAGTCTGGGACAGAGCCGAAATGGATGCGCTCAAATATCCTGGGATGACGCGAGGCGCTGAATCGATATAACCCAGCACTTGTGCTAATCAATAGGCTGCCGTCCGGTTCTTCGATCAATGCGTTGACGTGGCGGGCCTCCTCGGGGCCCAGCGGAGCGTACGTCGTGAAGCGTGTTTGCCGTGGCCGCGGATCGAAACGGCTGACACCGCCGTCGGTCGCGACCCAGTAACGCCCAATTCTCGATGTATCCCGCGCGATCTGCGCGGTTCCAGCGACCGGCGTCAGAGTTCAAAAATTGGCAAAATGCGAATCGATGCAGATTGGATTAATGTCGGACACTCATGGGTTTCTGGACGACGCGGTGTTCGAATACTTCTCTGAGTGCGATGAAGTGTGGCACGCCGGTGATTTCGGCCCAGTGCCAATATT
>CAYTVP010000476.1:2286-3300 GCA_964441675.1 uncultured Solibacteraceae bacterium
TCGACGGAGCCGAGATTCGAAGTGAGCTTTCCGAAAACCTGAACTGGGTCTGCGAAGGCGTTCGCGTATACATGACGCACATTGGCGGATACCCCGGCGCTTACGATCGCAAGGCGAAGGTGATCATCGAACGAGAACGACCCGATCTGTTCATCTGCGGCCATTCTCACATCCTGAAAGTTATGCGCGACTCTAAGGTCAACCTCCTTCACATGAACCCCGGGGCATGCGGTCGCGTTGGCTGGCATCAGGTACGAACATTGCTGCGATTTACCGTCAAGGCTGGCAAGATCAGCAATGCGGAAGCTATCGAACTGGGGCCGCGCGTTGTTTAGAGGCGCGGCAGCGAGGCGCTTCCCACACGTCTCGCACTACAGCCCCTCGTATTCATCGAAGGAAGTACCGGACTTAACCTGGAGCGCAACGCAAAAGAGGCGTGATGCGGCTCGCATCCGCAAGATCAACGTATGCGTCTTTTGCCGAAATCGCGCTGCTGGAAACGTGCAAGCATTGTGCTCGAAGAACAGCCGCGCCGTATTATCCTGATTTCGATACACCATTTGCGGCACAGGCCCTGCGACCCCTGATGCAGATAGCCGAACGGATCTCCGACCGCCAAAGGAGCGCAGAGAAATCGGAGCCGTCGTCCAGATCGCGGATATAATGGCACCGACCTGATCGGACGGTGGTCCAGTGCTGAACATCGGTTTCTCGGTCGCCTTAACATTGACGACTCCCGGCCCGAATTTTGGCTCATGTTTACAAGAGGAAGATCTGGTATGTCGACTCGGCCATCGGTAGCTCGCTCCATTCTGATAGGTGCGCTGGTTTGCGCAATGAAATTGCATGCGCAGTTGAGCACGGGCACGATTTCAGGAGAGATCAAGGATCCGTCAGGCGCCGTTGTTGCAGGCGCCAAAGTGGAGCTGCTCGATCAGCAGACCGGGACCCGGCGATCAAGCGCCGCCGATGGCAGCGGCTTCTTTATCGTTCCGGCGGTACCGGCGGGAACAT
>CAYTVP010000477.1:0-3299 GCA_964441675.1 uncultured Solibacteraceae bacterium
GTTCAGCCCGATCCGCACGATCTTGTACCTCTGTTTAATATTGTCTCCCTCTTCGCCCACGACAATTTCCTCACCATCCAGGAAGAATGCGCGCTTGGACGTGCCGCGGGGGGTCGAGATGAACCCGTAGAACTTCAGCGGAATGGGGGGCATTTTCGGTTTTTGCGCCTCAGCTTCCGCCGCGATCTGCTCCGGCGTTTTCACCGGCTCGGGGATGATCTTCGGTTCTTCTTTTTTGGGCGCTGGCGGCGGCGGAGGCGGCGCTCCGAACTCGAAAATGTTGCGGCCCGATCCGGATACGGTCGCGGTCTCGAGCTTCTTCAGAATTTCGAGATGCAGCGTTGGATCAATTTTCGACGGATCGATGAGGCGATCTTCCGGCTGGCGCAACGAGGGACGGAATTCGGTCCCTCGGCGGACATTCGAGGCGGTTCGACTAACGCCTCCGGGGCGAGCGGGGCCCTTCGGCGGCGCCGCTACCGGTGTGCCGGCTGATGGAGTCGCGCCCCTGCCACCGTCATCGACTGAGAGGACGTTCATATAGAACACGACGGCCGCCACCGCGAGAAGGCTGCCTAGAACCGCAATTTTTTTGGGCTCTGCTCCCAACTTCATGATTGGCCGGGCAGTTCCTTCACAAATGCATTCAGCTTCAACGTGACATTCAACAATCCGGTATTTTGTTGCGGTGTCGCGCCGAGGCTGTCCAGGATCAGGAATTTCTTTGAGCGATCCAGATGGCTGATGAATTCCAGCAGGTCGGTATACGTCCCTTCATAGCCTGCCGTGATCGTCATCATGGTCAGAACGTCGCTGCCTTCGACGGGATCGAACAGGAAGCTATGTTCCTTTGGGCGCATTCCGGACTCGGTGGCGGCGCGCGAAAGCTCGGCCACGAATGTGGAAGAGGCAGCGCGGCGGCTGGTGAAATATTCGGTTTCAAACGCTTGCGCTTCCGTCCGCGATTTATCGATTTGCACGCGGTGGGCTCGTGACTGGTCAAGCTGGGCCTTTCGCTGCTGCAGCTCAATCCGCTTGGACTGAAGCTGTCCTTCCAAGTCCTCGGCGGAGCCCCCCGGGGGCGATACTACCAGCCACACCGCAATCAGGTTAGCCGCCACGAGAACTCCGAGGATGATGCGCATCACCACGCGCGGATCGCGGGTCGAAATCGTTCCGGACGCTATACGGCGCAGCCGCTCAAAGTTTTTGCGCATAGTTCACCGTGAGCCGGCAGCGGAAAATGGGTTCATTCTGTGTGGGCGGCAATTGATTGACGATGTTTGTTTTGCCGAACAGTGGAGAAGATTCCAGCTTCATGAACATCTGAACCACAGGGTCCATATTCTGCGCTCCGACAAAAATATCCAGCTGAATCTGGTTCTCCGCGGTAATCTGCGGCCGGACCTGTATGAGCCGGACATTATACGGAAGGACGGTCTCCAGGTCGGCGAAGATCTTCGTCCAGCTGACGCCCTTCCGGTGCAGCAGCTCGTTCAGGAAGTAGATCTGATCGAGGACAATCGCGTTGTCGGGCCGGGTTAGGAACTGGTTGATCTCGGATTGCTCCTTTTCGATCCCGGCCAGCTCCAGGTTGACTGCCGCCATGCTGGCTCGGGCGCCGGCGGCTTGTTCTCTCTGTACAAGCACCATCCACGACAAGGCCAGCAGCAGGATTCCGAGCACTGCGCTCACCGCGATCGATGCCGCCATCAGCGGCCGGTCGCGGCGGAACGGCTCGCTGGCAAGATTAATTGGATAGCGCACGCAGATACCCCATCAGGCCGGCGCTCGACGGCGCGACGGCAATCGCTGCGACATCGAGTTCGGGCGGCCAGAAGTTTGGTATTTGATCGAGACCACAGTGAAGGACACGCGCGACCGGCTGGCGAAACTCGTCCTCGATGAACGCAAGCGTCGGAAGAATTACCGCCTCTATTTCCTCCTGTGACGAATCGGTAAGGTGCAGACAGCGGATCAGCTTCATCGTGCCGCCGGATGTTACCAGCAGCGTGATCACGCCTGCGGCCAAGCGTACGATCAATGTCGTTTTTTCAGACGGCTCCACCAGGTCCATCATGGCCAGCGAAGAGACGGTGACAATGCCGGGATGCAGTCCGGCTGCGCGAAACGGCGCTTCGTAGCGCGAAAGAATTTCGAGCGACACCGCGGCGACGAGAACGTCCTGGCGTCCCGCCGCTGTGTTTTGGACTTTGAAGCTGAGTGCGGCGGAATCGATATCGAAGGGCAGGCTGCGCTTGATGCGGAATCGGATCAGCGATGCCTGCTCGTCCACCTTGGCCGGAAGCGTATCGAAGTCGAGCACCGTCAGCCGCGCGCAGTAATCCGGAAGAATCAGTGCGCACGGCCGGCGCTTCCTGGATTTCGCCGGCGCGGGCGCCACCTTCCGTATTGTTCCTGCTAGCGCGGAAGCGTCGCGCACGTTGTCGTGAAGCGGACTGACGTCTAATGCTCCGTCGGGCACAGGTTCCCATCCGGTTTGGCCCAGCACTGACCACGCGATTCCACTGCCGGAAACCTCGAAAGCATATGCGGGCGGAGGGTCCATTACCAGGGATCGCACTTTTCCCAGAAGACTCATACACTCTCGATGAAGGTGACTTTGTTGATTTCTTTTAGGGTGGTGATTCCTTCACGCACGCGTTCGACAGCCGACTCGCGAAGGAATGTCATACCCTCGCGCTGTGCGGCGGCCTTGATTTGCGAGATCGGCCGGCGCTCCAGAATCAGCTCGCGGATCGTGTCGGACAGATCCAACAGCTCATGAATCGCGCTTCGGCCCCGGAACCCGGTTCCGCCGCACTCAAAACACCCGCGGCCTTCGGTAAACTCGTGACCGCGCCAATCGGCCGGATTCATGCCGCCCTCTTCGAGCGTCTGGTCGTCATAAGTCACCTTGTGCGCGCAATGCGGACAGATCATGCGGACCAGCCGCTGCGCCAGGATGCAATTCAGCGCCGAGACGAAGTTGTACAAGTCGACGCCGATATTCAAGAATCTGCCCAGGACATCGAACACGTTGTTCGCGTGAACGGTGGTGAAGACAAGATGTCCGGTGAGCGCGGCGTTGATGGCGATCTGCGCCGTTTCCTGATCACGAATTTCGCCGACCAGAATCTTGTCTGGATCGTGGCGGAGAATGGACCGCAGCCCGCGTGCGAACGTCAGGCCCTTCTTTTCATTGACGGGGATCTGCGTGATTCCCTTGATCTGATACTCGACAGGATCTTCGATGGTGATGATCTGTCTTCGTCGTTCTTGATCTCACTCAATGCTGC
>CAYTVP010000478.1:0-3252 GCA_964441675.1 uncultured Solibacteraceae bacterium
TGAACCTGGACCCAGCGAATACTGAGGCCCATTCCCTGCAGGGAGACATCGAGAACAAGCGTAGCAACCGGCAGATTGAAGACTGGCTGCGACTTGCCCGTCAGCACATGGAAAATCATGCTTACGAGCATGCGCGGCAAGCGCTGCAGAATGTCTTAAAAATGAGGCCGAAGGCATCCAAGGCGCAGCAGTTGCTTTCAGAAGTCGATCGGCGCGAGCAGGAATATCAGAAAGTCCGCCAGGAAAAGGAAAGCATCTATAACGCCGCGGTGGAAGCGCTGGACAAGGGAGATCTCAGCTCCGCGCTTTCAAGGCTCGGACGAGTGCTCGAAATGGATCGCCGCGCCCCGGACACGTTCTCGCCGGACCGGGGTGCTATTTATCAAAAGTATCCGGCAATCCGCAGACATTTTATTTCCGGAAACCCTAGAAAGCGGCAATCGAGGAAGTATTTCTTGTACTACTGACGGCCAAAGGAAACCGGCGCGAGATTGAACTCGGCAGCGATCCGGCGAAACCGATATTTCCCCGTGGAAACAGTGAAGCAGTACGAATCGAAACAGATCGATACCGGCTTATATCGAATCACCGTCGACTCCCTTGAGCCGGGCGAGTATGTGTTCTTTCTAACGGGTAGCGGAGACGAGAAAAAAGGAATTGTTGGTAAAGGATACGATTTCAGTAAGTAACCACTACTTCGGCGCACCTCACGTACTCAAATAAGTAAATTGGCCGTCTCATCTAAACCGACGGTAAGACTATCTACGAAGGTTTTTTCATTCAACCGGCCAAGAATACACTTCGACAAATCCGGCAGCAACGTGTTTGTGAGAATATTATCCACATTACGCGCTCCACTCTCTACTTCTGTGCACCGCCGGGCTACTTCGTCAAGGACAGAATCCGAATATTCCAGTTTATATGGTGCGATTCCTCAAGTCGCCGCTGGATCTTCGAGAGCTTCAAGCCAATAATTTCCTTCATGGACGCGTCATTAAGCGGCAGGTACGGAATAATGACGAGACGTCCCAGAAAAGCGGGCTTGAAAACTTGATTTAACTCCGGCTTCATTCCGGCGACTAAGTCGTCAATTGGCGGCGGTTCGGCTTGTCCGGAACAGCATTCCACTAACGTGTCGGTAGCCGCATTCGAAGTAAGGATGATGATCGTGTTCTTAAAGTCGATCTCGCGTCCTTCTCCGTCCTCCATCCTGCCCTTATCGAAAACCTGAAAAAACAATTCCAGAACATCCGGGTGGGCTTTCTCCAACTCGTCTAAAAGTACGGTGGAATATGGCCTGCGGCGAACCGCCTCGGTTAACACTCCACCCTCTCCGTACCCGACATATCCGGGAGGCGAACCCTTCAGCGTGGAGACCGTGTGGGCTTCCTGAAACTCCGACATGTTAATCGTGATCAGATTCCGTTCCCCGCCAAAGAGTAGTTCGGAAAGCGCAAGCGCGGTTTCCGTTTTTCCTACAACGCTTGGGCCGACCAACAGGAATACGCCTACCGGTTTATCCGGATCGTCCAGCCGCGCCTTGGATGTTCGTATGCGCCGGCTGACCGCCTGTAATGCGTGCGACTGGCCGATGACGCGCTTCTCCAAATGGCTTTCGAGCGTAAGAACGGTCGCTGCCTCGTCCTTCAAAATCCTTCCAACCGGAATGCCAGTCCAGTTGGAGATCACCTCGCCGACCACTTGTGAATCCACGTACACCCGCAGCATCGGCTTCTCGCCTTGCAGTGCTCGATCTCGCTAAGCTCGTCCCGGTGATCCGTACCGAGATTCGATTCACGTTCCAGAATTCGCCTTCGCACGGCCAAATCATCGAGCGCTCGCACGGCTTCTTCAATCGCGGGTGGAACCGAGTTCTGGCCCAGCGCCAGCCTTGCGCACGCTGTATCGAGCACGCTCACCGCCTTTTCCGGCAGTTGGCAGTCGGGCAGGTACCGGTGGGACAGCCGGACCGCGCCGTCCAGACCCTCGTCGAGAATCCTGACGTTGTGATGCTTCTCCAGCACCGGTATCACGCCACGCAGCATCAGCTTGCACACTTCTTCGCTTGGCTCGTCCACCTTCACCATTTGAAACCGGCGTGTCAGCGCGGGGTCTTTTTCGAAGTATTTTTTGTATTCCGACCAGGTAGTTGCCGCTACAGTCCGCAACTCGCCTCGCGCCAGGGCCGGCTTGAGTATGTTCGCGGCGTCGTTCTGGCCGGCTTGCCCACCCGCTCCGAGGTCCATGCGTGCCTAATTAGGCGCACGAGCGACAGACTAAGAAGGGGCGTCCGGCCATTTCCAGACTTCATCCGATCGAGCGACTCCGTCAGATCTTTCATCAAGCGCGACGAATCCACACCGAAACTCTGGAAAATCAGGCTGGCGTCGCAATTCGGAACGTCAAGAAGCTTCACCAAAAGATGATCGATCTCGACGGGATAATGCGTTCTGGAGAGACACAGCCCTGCTGCACCCTCCAGAGCGCTCTTCATTACCGGATTCAGCCGGGCGATCAGCGCTTTTAGATTGGGAGTCAGATTACACTTCTCGAGAGATATCTTTAAATCTCTGGCGAGCCGGTGGTGCGATTACGCGATCGCCGTTACAGCAGTGTAAGTTCTCGTTCCAACAAGATTCTGGAAGAACAAAGCCTAGCGGCCGAAATAAGCGGCGTTCTTCTGCGCGAAATCAGACCATTTATCAGGCAGGTCATCCAGCGCAAAAATCGCCGATACCGGACACACGGGAACGCAAGCACCGCAGTCAATACATTCCACCGGATCGATGTATAACATCGTTTCGCCCTCGAATTTGTCGGAGTCTTTTCTCGGGTGGATGCAATCAACGGGACAGGCGTCGACACAAGCCGTGTCTTTGGTACCGATGCAAGGTTCTGCGATAACGTAGGCCATATTTCGGAAAGGAGGCTATATGAAATGATATCATGCGGCTGCTGTCTTTCGTCATCGCCGGGAAGCTGCTTCATCAGCTTAGACTGGGTTCGATGCAACAAAAAGTTCGAAAGGCGGTCTTCCCCGCAGCAGGACTCGGAACAAGATTTCTCCCGGCCTCTAAGGCTCAGCCGAAGGAGATGCTTCCACTTGTCGACAAGCCGTTAATCCAGTATGGCGTCGAAGAGTGCGTAGATTCCGGGATTTCCTCCATCATCCTGGTAACAAGCCGTGGCAAAACATCGATGGAGGATCACTTCGACACAAGCTTCGAACTCGAAAAGTTGCTCGAAAGCCGC
>CAYTVP010000479.1:0-3249 GCA_964441675.1 uncultured Solibacteraceae bacterium
TGGACGTCCTCCGGTTGTCGGCGTGGTTTACAACACCACGCTCAGCGGTCCCGATGCCGCGCTGACGCTCGCTCTGCTGTATGGGCTCGAAGGAAAGCGCGAGTCGCGGGTCGCATCCATCGCCGTGACGGAGAATGGCTTCGGAGCGGCTGCGTTCGCCGACGCTGTTTTTCGTTTCTACCAGCTTGGGCCGATGCCCAATGCCAATCGGGTACTGCCGATAGGCTTGGCGGCGGATAAGCCGCTGCCGCCCGACTCGGCCGCGTTTCAGGCAGTGCTCAACCGAACTGATGATGCCGGGCAACCCGTATACAAACGCGCCATGCGCCGGGTCAGCGATACGGCGGAAGTCACCGCGCTGATGCGCAACTCGCTGGCCTATTTCGAAGACGGCTGGGTGTCGATCGTGCTGGGCGCGCCCGCCACGTATCTCGCGCGCATCCTCGACTATGCGGATACCCGCGAATTGATCCAATCCAAAGTGCGGGCGACGATCGTTTCGGAATGCAGACAGGATGTTCCTGCCATGCGCAGAATACTGACGGAATGGCCGGCACCGATTGTTTTTTTGGGCAGAGATGCCGGTGAAGGATTACGCTATCCGGCCGAAAGCATCGAGAAGGATTTCGCCTGGACCACAGCCCATCCTGTCGCCGATTTCTATCGCGCGGCACAACCTATGCCGTATGACGCCCCGGCACAGGATCTGGTGGCGGCTTTGTACGCAGTACGACCGGATTCCGAATTCTTCCAGGTGTCCTCCGGCTCACTCGAAGTGCTCGACGATGGCGCGTTGCGATTCACTGAATCTGCAGGCGGCCGGCACAAACGCGTTGCTGTTGACCCCACGAAAAAGGACGTCCTTCTTGCCACCCTCCGCGAAGTTGTGAGCGCCAAGCCCGTTCCTCCGCCCCCGCGCAAACGGTTCACTCCCGAAGAATTGGAGAAACTCCGCGAGCAGCGCGAAGAAGAGCTGAAGAAACGGGAACTCGAGGAACGCAAGGCCGCGGCTAAGCCCTCGCAATAAGAAACTTACTTCCTCGTCCGAATTCAGCTTCCCGCCGCCGCCGGCCATAAGATAGACTCATCGCTGATACGGCGCTGATACGGGCGGAGGCGAGGAGTTTTGATTCTGGTGATCGCGTGCCTGATCCAGGCACAGATTCTTGTCGATGTACCGACAACCAGTACGAACCCTTATGCTGCGCCTGCAGATATAGAGCTGGGCCGCAAGCTCTACGGCGGCCGATGCGCCGGCTGCCACGGGCCCATGGGAGATGGCGGTAAAGGCACCAATCTTGCCAGCCCCACTTTGTCTCGATCCCCGGACGACCTTGCGCTCTGGAAGGTGATCCGCTTCGGCATACCGGAGACAGAGATGCCGTCGCATAATCTGACCAACAAAGAAATCTGGCAGATCGCCGCTTTTGTCCGAACGTTGGGCCGCGTCGCTCAAGAGCCGGTGACCGGCGATCCGGAGCGCGGTAGTGCGCTGGTGAAAACGCGCGGCGGATGCCACGCTTGTCACATCATCGACGGAGCCGGCGGCGACCTGGGACCCGCGCTGTCGAACATCGGGATCCGCCGCAGCCCGTCTTATTTACGCCAGAAGCTCATCGATCCGAATCGCGATCTGAGCGGGTTCTACCAGACTCATCTCACAACTAAAGAAGGAAAAACGGTGGAGGGTATTCGCATGAACGAGGATCTTTTCTCGATTCAGATTCGGGATCGAGGCGGCCGCCTGTATTCGTTCTGGAAGGAGGACCTGCGTAACTTGCTTGTCGAACAGACGAGCTTGATGCCGTCCTATCGCGACCGTTTGAGCGAGCGAGAGATCGAGGATGTTGTCGCTTATCTGGCCGGGTTGCGAGGTTCAAAATGAGAATTTACGTTGTTGCCGCGATCTTTCCCCTGCTGGCCGCATTCTCCCCGGCTCAAGTCACGTTTGACCGAATCCTTGGTTCATCCGGCGAGCCGCATAACTGGTTGACTTATTCGGGTAACTACGCCGGACACCGATTCTCCCCGTTAGACCAGATCAGCGACAAGAACGTTCACGGCCTGAGAGTGCTTTGGACGTATCAGGCTAACTCGCTCCAAAAGTTCGAGACCACGCCCATCGTCGTGGACGGGATCATGTATATTTCCGAACCGCCCAGCCACGTCACCGCAATCGACACCCGCACCGGACGCCCGATCTGGAAATACCGCCGGGCAATCGCGGCCGACATGCGCGTCTGTTGCGGCCAGGTGAACCGCGGCGTCGCGATTTCCGGGAATCAGGTATTTGTCGGCACAGTGGATGCGCATCTGGTGGCGCTGAATGCCACAACAGGCGCCGTTTTATGGGATCAGGAAGTGGCTGACTACAAGAGCGGTTACTCGATCACCGGCGCGCCTCTCGCCGTGAAAGACAAGATCATCGTCGGCATGGCCGGCGGGGAATACGGCGTGCGCGGTTTTCTGGACGCCTATGAGGCAACAACCGGAAAGCGATCGTGGCGATTCTGGACGATCCCAACTCCTGGAGAGCCGGGAGGTGATACCTGGGCAGGCGACAGCTGGCGTACCGGCTCAGCGACGACTTGGGTTACCGGCACCTACGATCCCACGACGAATTTGCTGTACTGGGGGACCGGCAACCCCGGCCCTGATTGGAATGGCGAAGTCCGCAAGGGCGACAACCTCTACTCGGATTGCCTATTGGCGCTCGACGCCGACACCGGCCGTTTGAAATGGCATTTCCAGTTCACGCCACACGATGTTCACGATTGGGATTCGACGGCCGTACCCGTGCTGGTGGATGCCAAACTCGCGGGCGAATCTCGAAAACTAGTCGTCTTTCCCAATCGCAATGGTTTTTATTATGTTCTCGACCGCATCAGCGGTAAGTTCTTTGTGGGAAAGCCGTACGTCAAGCAAACCTGGGCCAAGGGCCTGGACGATAGCGGCAGGCCCATACGGATTCCGGCTACGTCCCCCAGCTTGGACGGTACGCGTGTATGGCCGTCCGTTTCCGGAGCCAGTAATTGGTACAGCCCAAGCTACAGTCCGCAAACCAGCCTGCTCTACGTCGCGGTCCGGGAGTCAGGATCGATTTACTATACCGGTGAAGCGGAGTATCAGAAGGGCGAGCAATTCAACGGTGGTGGATTTCGAAGTATTCCCGGTGAGGCGGAATGGGGCGCGATCCGGGCATTTGATCCCGCTACCGGCAATGTGAAGTGGGAGTATAAGCTATTCACT
>CAYTVP010000480.1:0-3245 GCA_964441675.1 uncultured Solibacteraceae bacterium
AGGATATCGTCCCCCTGGCGCGATTCGGCCGCGAACGTGGGATCGAGATTCGCTACATCGAGTTCATGCCGCTCGATCATCAGGGCTTGTGGGACCGATCGAAAGTACTAACTGCGGATGAGATCCGTGAGATGCTGGAGCGCGAAATCGGTCCGCTCGAAGAGATCGCGCCGCGCGACCCCCGCGCGCCCGCGGTGGAGTACCGCTTCGCCGATGGCGTCGGACAGGTGGGATTTATCGCCAGCGTCTCGAAACCATTCTGCTTGAACTGCAATCGAATCCGGCTGACCTCGGACGGGAAGCTGCGCTATTGCCTGTTCGCCATTGAGGAAACCGACGTAAAGACTCTCCTTCGTTCCGGAGCCGGCGATGATGCGGTCGCGGAGGCGATTCGCGAGAATGTCCGCGGCAAATGGGTGGGACACGAAATTAACGCCAGCGGATTCGTTCCTCCACCCCGCCCGATGCACTCCATTGGGGGCTAGAGGCCGGCGAGAGCCGTCCGCTAAACTATTCCTTTCATGCGCATTGCGCTCGCGCAGGTCAACACCACAGTCGGAGACTTTCCCGGAAATGCGGAAAAAATTGTCCAATTTTCCACTGGCGCCGCCGCGTTGAACGCTCGTATCGTTGCCTTTCCCGAGCTGGCGCTTACCGGCTACCCGCCCCGCGATCTCGTCGAAAAGCAAAGTTTCATTGATGCCGCCGAATGCCATCTCGATCAATTGGCCGCGGCCACAGCGCATTTGCCCTTATCGATCATTTGTGGAACGATCTCGCGCGTTCGCCCCGGCGGCCGCCAGATTCACAATTCCGCAGCCGTTCTTTCGGGCGGGAGGGTGATCTTCCGGCAGGACAAAATGCTTCTGCCGACATACGACGTCTTCGACGAAGGGCGATATTTTGCTCCGGCGGAAAAGCAGGATTTGCTTAGGCTCGACGAACGCAATATCGCGCTCACAATCTGCGAGGATGCCTGGAACGACAAGCAGTTCTGGGAGCAGCAACGCTATCGCCGCGACCCCGTAGAGGAATTGGCGTCACAATCGGCCAGCGTCCTCATCAGCATCAATTCCTCGCCCTACCATCTCGGCAAACGAGGACTGCGCCGCGAAGTATTTAAGGCCACTGCTCAAAAGTACGGGATGCCGGTTGTCTACGTGAACCAGGTGGGCGGGAACGATCAACTGGTGTTCGATGGATCCAGCTTTGCTCTGGCCGCAAACGGCGCAGTGATCGCGTCGGCACGGTCATTCTCCGAAGACCTCGTCATCGCCGATATCGCAGCGGGAACGGGAGATCGCAACGAAGACCTGAGCGATGAGTGCGCGGCCGTGTATCAGGCCTTGGTCGTCGGGACGCGCGATTACATCACGAAGTGCCGATTCCGCAAAGTGCTGATCGGATTGTCGGGTGGTATCGATTCGTCGCTCGTCGCTTGCATCGCCGTCGAGGCAGTGGGCAAGGAAAATGTCACGGGCGTCGGAATGCCTGGCCCATATTCGAGCGATCATAGCCTTCGGGATGCACGCGCCATGGCGGAGCGTCTTGGAATCCGGTTCGAAGTGGCGCCCATTACCCGTGCTTATGAAACCATGCTCGAAGGCTTGAGGCCGCTGTTTGCCGGCGCGCCGTCGGACGTCACCGAAGAGAATTTGCAATCGCGGCTGCGCGGCGTGACCTTGATGGCGCTGTCGAATAAGTTCGGCGCCCTGGTGCTCACCACCGGCAACAAAAGCGAGATGGCCGTGGGGTATGCCACGCTTTACGGCGACATGTGCGGTGGGCTCGCGGTCATCAGCGACGTGCCGAAGACGATGGTGTATTCGCTTTCGCGCGTTGCCAATCAGCGGCTGGGAAACCCCATACCCGAAGAAGTTTTCGGGAAGCCCCCATCTGCCGAGTTGCGGCCCGACCAGAAAGACACGGATTCGCTGCCGGACTACGAAGTTCTCGACGCCATCCTCGATGACTATGTCGAAGATCTGAAACCGCCAGCCGAGATCGCGGAAACGCGAAAACTTCCGCTCGTTTTGGTGCGTGAGATCGTCAATAAAGTTGAACGGAACGAGTATAAGCGCCAGCAGGCGGCGCCCGGTTTGAAAGTCACGACCAAAGCGTTCGGTATGGGACGGCGCTTTCCGATTGCTCAAAGATTCACAGAATGAAGTTTGTTGTCTCCACTCTCGCGGCTGGATTCGCCCTTCTCGCGGCACAAAACCTGGGGGAACGGGTAGCGGGTCCACCACAGAGCCCTGAGCAGCGTGGCTTCTTATTGCCGACTGGAGCGCTCTTGCGCCCCGCCGGCCGGCAGGTTGCGCTCGAAACGTTTCCTATGAGGACCGCCGTCACACCGGACGCAAGGTTTCTGCTGGTGCTGAATGCGGGCTCCCGGCCGCCATCTATCACAGTCCTCGAAACGAAGACGCAAACCAAAATCAGCTCGACTGCGGTTCCTGATGGATGGCTGGGGCTTACACTCGCTGCGAACGGCAGGACCGTCTACGTTAGCGGCGGATCGAAGGCCAGCGTCTATGAGTTCTCGCTCAGCGAGGAGGGCGTGATTTCGCCTGCACGGACGTTTGAAGTCGTGCGGGAGCCGGACAGGAAGCCGGAGGACTTTATCGGCGACGTTGCTTTGTCGCCCGACGGCCGTATGCTCTATGCCGCGCTGATTCACCGCAATTTAATCGCGGTCATCAATCCGCTCACCGGCATTGTCATCGAGCGCATCCCCACGGGCCGCCGGCCATACCGGATCTTGTTTCATCCGAATGGTCAATCGTTCTACGTTTCCAGTTGGGCGGATAGCTCCGTTTTCCGCCATCGAGCCGAAACGGGTGAACGGCTGAATGTCTTTCGCGTGGGACCGCATCCCACAGACATGGTGTGGAGCGACCGGCAACCGAAGCTCGAGGAAGAGAGCGGCCAGGAACGCACTGGCGATCTGCCGAAGGCGCGCCTTTTTATCGCGTCCGCCAATACGAACAACGTCTATGTATTCGCGATGCAGGATGACGGAAGCGGACGAATGATCGAGACCATCGATACGTCGGTGGTCAGGATGCAGCCGGCGGGGATGACACCTTCGGCACTGGCACTGAGCGCCGATCAGACACAGTTATACATTGCCTGCTCCGATGCAAATGCGGTAGCCGTTGCGAACGTCAATGGGCCCCGTTCCCGTATCGTCGGCTTTCTTCCCACCGGCTGGTATCCAACCGATATCGCGGTTTTGCCTGACG
>CAYTVP010000481.1:0-3236 GCA_964441675.1 uncultured Solibacteraceae bacterium
TAGGCCACCCATCCCGTTTCGAGCAAGGGAATCAGCCATGCCTGGTGTTGTCCGCTTACCGTAACCGGACCGGAAATCGAAAGCGTGAACGGGCACCCGAGGCCGATGGCGCGATCGAGAATCGTATAAACCCGGCGGAGATAGGCCCCCCCAAATGCCGGAAGGCAATGTAGAAAAACCTCATGCAACGACTGACAGGCATCGACGCGGCGGACATGCACGGTGCGCCGGTGCGGATTCGTAGAGGAAGCGGACATCTCTCTCGACCGTAGCAATCCTGACGCTCGCGCGGCAATTGCCGTTCCGGGTTCCCTTCCCGCGCAAGCCGTTAACTGATATCCTCCCTCTGGAGGTAGACATGAAGCTGCACAAATCAGTTTGTTTCGCTTCGCTGCTGATCTTTTCGGCGGCAGCCTTGTTGGCCAGTCCTGAGGGATTCATGGTCGGTAAGGCCGAATTGAGATCAGCGGGGCCGATGGCTTTCGGGCCGGAGGGCGTACTATTCATCGGAGACTCACTCGGAGCCGCCGTGGTGGCCATCGATACCGGCGATCGAAAACCCTCGAACGCCAAGCCGGTTACCGTAGAGGGAATCGATCTCAAAATTGCTTCCTTAATCGGCATCAGTGCCGATCAGATTCTCATCAACGACGCAATCGTCAATCCCGTCTCCAAGAACATTTACCTGTCGGTATCAAAAGGCCGAGGACCGGGCGCAGCGCCGGCCATCGTGAAGGTAGATCCTTCCGGAAAGCTGTCGGAGGTTTCGCTCGCCAACATCCGGCACGCTTCCATCAGCCTGCCGGCGGCTCCGGATCCCGCTGCTACCGATCGCCGCGGCCAAAGCCTGCGCGCCGAAACGATCACTGACATCGCATTCGTCGATGGAAAAGTGTTTGTCGCCGGACTTTCGAACGAGGAGTTTGCATCCAGCCTGCGCGCGGTTCCCTATCCATTTTCCGCCGCGGCCCAACCAGCCAGCATTGAGATCTTTCACGGAGCACACGGGCGTTTCGAAACGAACGCTCCCGTTCGGACATTCGTGCCATATACGATCAACAATCAGCCCCATATCCTTGCCGCTTATACCTGCACGCCTCTGGTGCGCATTCCGGTTTCTGAGCTGAAACCCGGCAACAAAGTGAAGGGTACGACCATTGCCGAGCTAGGCAACCGGAATCGCCCGCTCGACATGATCGTTTACAAGAAGGATGGAAAAGAGTTCATTCTGATGGCAAACAGCAGCCGCGGAGTGATGAAGCTGCCGGCCGCGGGCCTGGACGGGTACACCGCCATCACGGCACAGACGGAAAAGCAGGGCGTCCCTTACGAGACGATCGCGGAACTGAAAGGCGTTCAGCAACTCGACAAGCTGGACGATCAGACAGCGATGTTACTGGTGGACGACGGCGGCTCGCTGAATCTGCGTGCGGTTCCCCTGCCCTAGATCTGCTGCTGCCGCAGCACTGATCGTCGCCTGCGCCGGTGTCTGCACAGCGCAGGCGACACGTGTCATCGCAGTGTACCCGCAAGCTAGCAGGCTGCCGGCAAACGTCCTGAAGTTCTATATACACTTCTCCGCACCGATGAGCCGCGGGGAGGCATGGGATCGGATCCGTTTGGTGGATGCCGGGGGTAAGCCTCTCGATTTGCCGTTTCTCGAACTCGACCAGGAACTATGGGATCCGGAACAACGTCGCTTGACGGTGCTTTTCGATCCCGGAAGGATCAAGCGTGGTGTCAAGCCGCGGGATGAGTCCGGCACGGCTCTCGAGCGCGGAAAAGAATACGCGTTGGTGATCGATAGTGCGTGGCACGACGCGAACGGCCAGCCTCTTGAGTCAGGGCATATCAAGCAATTCTCGGTAGTCGCCGAAGATCGGGTTCCGTTGGACTTAGCCACGTGGACGATCGACAAGCCGGGTGCCGGCACACGCGAGCCGCTACGCGTGCGATTGCCGGAGCCCGCCGATCACGCCTTGCTGGAACGTATGATTTCGGTAGAGCTCGACGGTCGCCGGCTGATTGGAAAGGCAACAGGAGAGCAAGAGGATCGCGTGTGGAGCTTCGTCTCCGACGTGCCTTGGACGCCGGGTGAGTATTCCCTGGCCGTTAATACCGCATTGGAAGACCTGGCAGGGAATCGAGTCGGGAGGGCTTTCGATGTCGATGTCTTCGATCGCGTCACCAAACGCGTCGAAGAGAAAATCGAGCGGCTATCGTTTCGGATCAGTGGCAAATAACGCCATCGCGGCCCAAGCTGTCGTGGAAACATGATGGGCATAGCTTTGCTGTCCTGCGGGACGCGTCGTTTCCGGCCATCCTCCGTTTGAGAGCTGCTGCTCAACCAGAAACTTTCGGCCCGCCGCGATCTGCCCGGCGTTCTGACGGCCTTGACGCGGCGTGAGTGCAAGCAGCACAACTGCCGTATCGAAGGCTTCCGATGGCGCATTCGCACGGGGACCCCACCCTCCATCGCTATTCTGCATTGCAAGTAGCCGCTCCACCGCCCGGCTCGGAAAGGCCATCACCGATGCCGACTCATCGAGGACGCTGTGGTGAGGCTTAGCCGCAAATGCGCGCAGCCAGGCATCCGCTTTGCGGAGAGCGTCACCGAATTCGTCCGGACGATTGGCCGAGCGCAGTATGCCGCGCGCCACCACCGTGGCGAGCGGCGTTCCCCATGTGATGGGTGAACCGCCGATCGAACCGGTTTCCACTGGCCAGGAGCCATCTTCGTGCTGGAGGCCGAGAAGCACCCTGGCTGCGGGACCTGGCGATCCCGAGGCTGCGAGGGCTGCGGCGAATTGCAGGCTTGCGAGAGACCGGTCGCTGGCAGATGGGTGTTTTGCATCGTCATCCCAGCGGGCAGGCTGCCGCAGCCATTGTTCTGTGTCTTCGAGTGCACCATCGGCCGCCGTATATCCCGAAGCTCGTGCCGCATAGAGAGCGCGAGCACCGTCCCCGTTGTTATGGCAGGAATAGCAATGATTCTCCCGGCTCCACGCCGGAACCTCCCGGCTGAGGAATGTCACTGCGCGCTCCTCCGGGGTGATTTCGGCGGCGATCAACAGGAGGACAATCCACACGGGTTCAGCTTACGCGATTGAGGGCGAAATTTCCGCTCAAACGGGGCGATTGTTGAGTGGCCAGACCGACCGTAGTCTATACTAGGGGATGTTCGGGGCGTGGCTCAGCCTGGTAGAGCGCCTGGTTCGGGACCAGGAGGCCGGAGG
>CAYTVP010000482.1:0-2214 GCA_964441675.1 uncultured Solibacteraceae bacterium
CTTCACCGCGGAGGCAGCCAACTCACGGCCACGACCGCTGGGGCGATCCGGCTGAGTATAAACTGCTTGGATTTCGTGCCCAGCCTCGATTAGGCGCTCGAGAGTGGGCACCGCGAATTGAGGGGTGCCGAGAAAAATCAGATTCAATTACCACTCACCCGCCTTCACAAGTTTGCGGATCTTGCGGCGAATCAGTTCCCGTTTCAGCGGGCTAAGATGGGCGAGGAACAGGATACCGTCCAGGTGATCGTTCTCGTGTAAAACCGCACGCGCCAAAAGCTCCTCGACGTCCTTCTCGAACCACTCGCCCCGGGCATCCTGCGCGCGTACTTTTACTTTACTGGCGCGCTTGACGTCCTCACGAAATCCCGGGATCGAGAGACAACCTTCCTCGCCTACTTGAGAGCCGGATTTCTCCACAATCTCGGGATTGATCATCACCAATCGCTGATCGGGGTCTTGACCGGCCGACACATCGATCACAGCCAGGCGCTTCGATACACCGACTTGAGGTGCGGCCAGGCCGATTCCCTTGTGCGCGTACATAGACTCGAACATTTCGTCCACGAATCGCTCGAGTTCGGGTGTAAATTCGGTTACCGGCTCTGCCGCCGTCTCAAGGACGGGATCGCCATACTTCACAATCGGACGGATCATGATTCGTCTAAAACGTTCGTATCTGTTCTAAATATCCTTCGAAATTGCGCCGTGCCTCGCGGAGGGAATCCCCGCCAAACTTCTCGACCATCGCCTGGGCGAGTACGAACGCAACCATGGCTTCTCCGATGACACCGGCCGCCGGCACCACGCATACATCACTGCGTTCATAGGCAGCCGATGATGGCTGATGCGTCTCAAGATCCACGCTTTCCAAGGGGCGCCGCAACGTGGAAATCGGTTTCAATAGACCGCGGACCAGAATATCCTGGCCGTTGGTCATACCACCCTCCAGCCCGCCGGCACGATTGGCGCCACGGAAATACTGCTGCTGTTCCTGGCTGTAATGAATGGTGTCCTGCACCTTGCTGCCGAACGCGGAGGCTCCCTCGGCGGCGAAGCCTATCTCCACTCCCTTGACGGCCTGGATCGACACGATGGCCTGGGCCAACCGCGCGTCCAGCCGCGAATCCCAGGAGATGTGCGAGCCCAGTCCCGGAGGAATGTTGTGCGCCACCACTTCGAAAACACCGCCGATTGTGTCGCCGGTCTTATATGCTACATCCACAACCGCTTTCATGCGCTGCTCGGCATCGGCATCCACGCAACCCAGCAGCACCTCTTCCTTTTTGCTGAGAGCGACCAGTTCATCCCATTCCACAGGCCGTCCCAAAACCTCCGGCCCCACTGCAATAACGTGACTGAGTACTTCAATTCCGAATTCTGCCAGATATGCCTTGCAAACAGCTCCCATGGCAACACGGGCCGTCGTTTCACGGGCGCTGGCGCGTTCCAGGATATAACGAGCGTCGTGCAAATCGTATTTCATCGCGCCCGCCAGATCCGCGTGACCGGGACGCGGACGCGTGACTTTCTTTTGTTTCGTTTCGGAGTCTGAAACCGCCTCGACCGGGAGGGCCTCCGTCCAATTCTTCCAGTCCTTATTCTCGAGCAGAATCGCAACCGGCGATCCGATGGTTTGGGAATGACGTACTCCCGAGACGACGTGCGCCTGGTCGGTCTCAATCTTCATCCGTCCACCCCGGCCGAAGCCTTGCTGGCGGCGCCACAACTCCCGATTCATACGCTCCAGGGAGATCGGAACACCGGCCGGCAGGCCCGTGAGGATCGCAACTAAACACTCGCCGTGGCTTTCGCCAGCCGTCTCATATCGAAGAAACATCGAATGGAAAGGAAAGGATGGATGCCGCTATTTCGCAGCGGCGCGCCACCCGCTCTCATTCTACGACACTACCCGGGTGGTTGACTTGTACCGCAATCGTCCTGTATATTTTCAGAAGTACTGTCATATCAACGGGTTGTCGTCTTCTCACATTTAATAAGCCAGCGACCCGGCGGCATTTGGTCTTGCCCAGTAGCCGACTCTTGCCGGAGTGATACCGTGAAATGACAGCCACTTCGGAGAGTTTCTTTCATGGCCACCCGACCCAATGAACGGACTCCGGGAACCCCTAGCCCCTCCCCGGCGCAGCCAGACACCGAACGCGCGGAAGAGCTAGAGCCCGGTAACTCCGTCCCACCACCAACTGAAGAGTT
>CAYTVP010000482.1:2236-3232 GCA_964441675.1 uncultured Solibacteraceae bacterium
AAGGCGAAGTGTTGCGGGGTCAGGTTCTTTCCGTTACTCCGACCGAACTCATCGTGGATGTCGGGCTAAAATCCGAAGGCGCCGTACCGATCGATCAGGTTACGGGCGCTGACGGCACGGTGTCGTTCGAACGCGGCGACACAATCGAGGTCATGGTGGATCGGGGCGCGGCAACGTCGCCCGAAGGATTCATCCCACTTTCGCATACCCGGGCCCTGAAGCTTCGCGCATGGGACAACCTCGAGCAGGCATACCGCGATGGACTTGTCGTCTCGGGAAGGATTCTTTCGAAAAGCCGCGGCGGACTGATGGTGGACGTGGGCGTGGAAGCGTTCATGCCGGTGTCTCAGATCGATGTCCGACCCACATACAGCCTGGATGGCTGGGTGGGACAGGATGTCCCCGTACGGATCTTGAAGGTGAACCGCCGGCGCGGCAATGTCGTTGTCTCGCGCCGCATGGCGATCGAAGAGGAATTCAATGCGCGGAAGAATGCAGCGCTCGAATCCATCTCCGAGGGGGCCGAGCTTACAGGAGTGGTAAAGAATCTCACTGATTACGGGGCGTTCATAGACTTGGGGGGAATCGACGGACTGCTTCACGTCAGCGATATGTCCCATGGGCGGATCGGCCATCCGTCGGAGATGCTTCAGACCGGCGACACGGTGACGGTAAAAGTTCTGAAGTATGACCGCGACAAACAGAGAATCTCGCTCGGAATCAAGCAGCTGGCGCCCGATCCATGGGCGGGGCTCGCGGAGCGCTACCCGAAAGGCTTCCGTGTAATTGGCCGTGTCGTGAGCATCGCCGACTACGGAGCTTTTATCGAGTTGGAGCCGGGTGTCGAGGGACTGATCCACATTTCCGAAATGACCTGGAGCCGCCGGATGAAGCATCCGGCCAAGTTGGTGAAAGTAGGCGACCAGGTGGAATGCGTGGTACTTGACCTTCGCCCCGGTGACCGGCGCGTGTCGCTTGGGATCAAACAGCTTGAAG
>CAYTVP010000483.1:0-3228 GCA_964441675.1 uncultured Solibacteraceae bacterium
GACCAGCGTTGATTTCCCCACGCCTCCGGGGCCTGTAATACCCGCGATCAGAGCGCGGCCGCTATGCGGGAACAGCTGGATCAGCAAGTCCTCCGCCTTGCGATTTTCTACCAGCGTTGCGGCGCGTGCCAGCGACCTGCGATTTCCCGCTAGGATGTCGTCGGCGTCCATCCTAGTTCTTCAGCAGTTGCCGCGCGATCACAAGGCGCTGGATCTCGCTCGTGCCTTCTCCAATGGTCATCAGCTTGACGTCCCGATAGAACTTCTCGACGGCGTATTCCTTGATGAACCCATAGCCGCCGTGGATTTGTACAGCTTCGTTGCAGACACGAACCGCCATCTCGCTGGCAAACAGCTTTGCCATCGAGGACTCCTTCGTCAATGATTCACCGCGATCCTTCATCCAAGCCGCCCGATGAGTTAACAGGCGCGCCGCCTCAATCTCTGTCGCCATGTCGGCCAGCTTGTGCTGGATCGCCTGAAACTCGGATATCGAGCGGCCGAATTGTTTGCGGACCTTCGAATAGGAAAGCGCCGCCTCAAATGCTCCTCGCGCGATACCGACAGACAGAGCGGCAATCGAGATCCGCCCGCCATCGAGAATGCGCAGGCTGTCGATAAATCCTTCGCCACGCTTGCCCAATAGCTGACTATCCGCAAGGTGGAGATTGTCAAAGATCACGTCGCCGGTCGCGGATGCGCGCATTCCCAGCTTGTCTTCTTTCTTTCCTACCTTGAAGCCAGGCATGTCGTGCTCGATGATAAATGCCGAAACGCCGTGTGCCGAGCTGGCGCGATCGGTAACGGCCATCGCCACGCACACCTGCGCATAGTGAGCGTTGGTGGTGAAGATCTTCCCGCCATTCAGCACCCAGCCCTCGCCGTTCCGCACGGCTTGGCTGCGCGTTCCCGCGGCGTCGGAACCGGCTTCGGTCTCGGTGAGCGACCAACAGCCGATCCATTCGCCTGACGTCAACTTGGAGAGATATTTCTGCTTTTGCTCGACATTTCCGGCGAGAAAAATGTGATTCGAACAAAGAGATACATGTGCCGCGACGATCAACGCTACGGAGGGGTCGACGCTCGCCAGCTCTTCGAGTATCAACGCGTAATCGACGTAGCCAAGCCCGGCGCCGCCATACTCTTCGGGAAAGATCGGCCCCAGGTAGCCGAGCTCTCCGCATTTCTTGATCGCGGACAGCGGAAAAATGGACCCTTCGTCCCATTCCCGCCCGTGAGGACGAATTTCGACCTTGGCAAACTCGCGCACCGAAGCCCGCAGCGAAAGTTGCTCGTCCGTCAGCGAGAGATCCATTCGACTCTTTTTCCAGAGCGTTTAGACGATTTGCTCGGTCGCCGGATTCCAGCGGACCGTGCGGCCCTGGCGATAGCTTTCGACGGCCATGCGCGCCGCGATCGACGTGCGATAGCCGACTTCGAAGGGACAGTTCACCGGTGTGCCGTTGCGGATCGCATTCAGGAAATTCGCCATATGAGCATTCGGCGCGGTTTTCGTCGACCCCAGCATCTCGAGACCTTGCGGGCGGTTCACCTTCTGCGGCAGATAACGGATCTGCTGCGATTTCGAAATCGTGCCGTCCGTGCCGAGCACATCTTCGCCGGACCCGAGCTGGCTGTTGCCGAAGCCGGAGTTCCAAGTAAACAGGATCTCTTCTGGCTGCTCCATAGTCACCGACATCGTGTCCGGAACTTCGCGTCCATCCTTCCAAAGGAAGATTCCACCGGTCATCGTGACGGATTTCGGGATTTGCAGGTCGAGGGCGCGATACCAGAAAGCCACTTGATGAGACATATTCTCATAGACATTGCCGCCCGAATAGTCCCAGAAGAAACGCCAGTTCACAAAGCGGTTCGGGTCGAATTCACGAGCCGGAGCCTCGCCTAGAAAACTCGGCCATAACACCGATTCCACTGTCATGCCTGGTTGTACCGGCTTCGACCACTGTGGTTTACCATGCGGCGAATTCCGATACATCACAGCATGAATGGCGGTGATCTTGCCGAGGCGGCTGCCTTCCATCATCTTCAGCGCATCCGTCATCAGTCCCGATGAGCAGGATTGATGGCCGATCTGCACGGCCCGCTTCGATCCGGCTTGCTCATAAGCAGCCCGCATCTTCCGCGCGTGGTCTACCGTGAATGCCATCGTTTTCTCCTGATAAACATGCTTGCCTGCATCGAGCGCGGCCACAAAGTGTTCGCAATGCAGATGCTGTGGGGTGGCAATAATGATTCCATCTATCGATGGATCGTCCAGGAGAGAACGATAGTCGGGATAGGTCTTTGCACCGGGGGCTGCCACTTTGGCTGCGTCCCGGCGCACGGCGTAGACGTCCGCCACGCCGGCAATCTCAGTGTTCGGGCAATTGAGAGCTTCACGCACCAACTGCATACCTCGGTCACCATGACCAATGATGCCGAGCCGCACGCGCCCGCCGGCCCCGAATGCGGTCGGCGACGCCAGCGCCGTTGCCATGCCGGTTGCGACATGCCCGATAAAATTTCGGCGGGAGTTGCTCATGAGATATCTTCCTATTTTACTCCTGCGGCCAGTGCTGGCCGCGCGTTTTTGGGTACGCTGAGAGCTATGAAGACGAGCACGCCGACGATTGCCGGTGCGGCTTCCGGCGAGACGTCGAACCCCGGCATGATCTGGGTTCCTGGCGGCTTGTACTGGATGGGGTCGAACGACGGATATCCGGAAGAAGCGCCGGAGCATCGCGTCCGCGTGGATGGCTTCTGGATGGACTCCTCGCCGGTAACGAACGAGCAGTTTCAACGCTTTGTCGATGAAACGGGTTACGTGACGTTCTCGGAGCTGCCCCCCAATCCCGCAGACTATCCGGACGCCCTGCCGGAGCTTCTTCATCCCGGGTCGGTTGTTTTCGTCAAACCGAAAGGCCGTGTCGATCTCAATGTGTGTACCTGGTGGCAGTTCGTCTTAGGCGCCAGTTGGCGGCACCCCTACGGCCCGGACAGCAATCTCGACGGCCTGGAGAAACATCCTGTGGTGCATGTCGCGTATCAGGACGCGGAGGCTTATGCACGCTGGGCCGGAAAGGATTTGCCCACAGAAGCCGAGTGGGAGTTTGCCGCGCGTGGCGGATTGGATCGGGTTGAATACGCCTGGGGCAGCCAGCTTTATCATGAGGGGCAGCACATGGCGAATACCTGGCAGGGAGAGTTTCCCTGGCAGAATCTTCGCAG
>CAYTVP010000484.1:0-3202 GCA_964441675.1 uncultured Solibacteraceae bacterium
GGCGCCGGTTTAGGCGCAGGCGCAGGTGCAGGTGGTGGTGCCGATCGAGCTGGGACGGCAGCGGGTGCGGCTGCCGGTGCCGGGGCGGCAGCAACTGCTGCCCTTTCGGCGGGCGGCAGTTCGCCAGTCACCACTCTATTCGCAGTGACAACGGTCCTCGGCTCCTCGACGATTTTCTGGGCTGACACAGTCATTCCCTTCCTGAGATCGAAGACGGTGGCCGGCCGTCCGTCTACCGTGAACTTGTAATCGTCGGCGACTTTGTATTGGCGGTTTTCGCCATTCGGCAAAGTCAGGATCACATTGTTGCCGGCGACATACCAGACTTTCCCGGAACCGACTGTCGTTGTCCTTTCCATGACAGAAGTCGTCGTGGTCGTGACTGTGGCCGTCAGCTTGGTTCCCACTTTGAGGTCACGCGCGGCTACATCCCTCCCAGCGATCCGTGCCCTTTGGGAGTCCGGGGCAACGATGTGACGGATTTCCCCGGAATCCATCCTAACTACTAGGTTGTTGCCATCAACAAATACAACAGTCCCGCGCAGTTCCTTTGTTTCGACGGTGGCGCCCGTTGCAGTTGTGGTCTTGGTGGTTGTCGGTTGCTGCGCCGCTGCGGTCCCAGCAGTAAACATAAGAGCTGTCCAGGCTATGGTCGCAATACCATTAGTCAATGTGAAACGCATTCAGTTACTCCTTTTTTTAGATAGGCGGCCGGGATTTGCTACGGGCCGCCTTGCGAACAGAATTCATCGATACTTGCTTTTCTAGCTTGCCGTGCACAACGAATCGCTGCGGGGCGTCACCAACGAAGTTGAAGGGGAAGCAGGTTACGAGAGTCAGCGAACTCGTGCCGCGAGACTGCAGTACGTCGATGCGGCTCGGATGGACAATCTCAATCTCCTCAATACGATAGGTAAACGTTCCTAGAAATGTTTGCAAGTCCACCGCATCGCCCACCGCGATACCCTTTAAGGCGCGGAAGAAGCTGTCGCGATGACCAGCAATGCCCGAATTGCCGTGCTCGCCGGGCCTCGCCGTACCGGCAATCCAGCCCAGTCCACGGTTGAGAGCGAGACCGCCCGTTCCGGCAAAGACGGGAGCCTTGATCTTCAGTCTCTCAATTGTCAGCACCGCCAGCGGCTCGCCTCTCGTGAAGGTCGAGTTGTCGCCAGATTCTCCAATTTGAGTTGCCGATGACAGACTAATGTTTTGGCTGTGGACGTCCGCGAACCTGTCCGGAGTTAGCTGCGCCGCCTCGAAGCTACTTATTGCTGCTCTTGATTCGAGTGAACGGTGCAACATCGCCACTCCATAGATGGCCATCAGAAACAAGCCGAGTGCGAGCGAGACGTCCTGGATAATACGCCGAAATCGAACATGCAACCTGTCCATGCCGCAACGTGGGATCATCTGCCGCACTTAATTTCAGTTAAGTCTTCTTCTTCGGCGGATAGTTCTTGAGCATCTTCACAGCAGCTTTGTTAATGTTTTTCTGGCGTTTTTCCGGCTTTGCCTTTTCGTTAATGGTTTTGGAGGCCATGCCCCGCCAGACAAGCTGCTTGTCGCTCGTGTCATACATATCCAGCACGACTGAACCGATATTGATGGTGCTCGTGGTGGATGTAGTCATGCCACCGCCGCCATACCAGCCGCCCCGCCAGTACGGGCCATAGCCGTAGCCGCCGGTATCGTAAGACGTGATCTGCTTTTCCTGCCCCAGCGCTAGCTGGAAGAGGATCACAAGATCTGTGTCGCCAGAATCTTTCCTGAGCCCTTTCGCTGCTAACGCCGCATCGAAACCGGTCGCCAACTGGTTCAACGTGAGGTCATCAACATCGAGTGATTTGGGGTGCTTCTCCCAGCGATACGTCTTGTACTTGGAGAAATCGGCGTTTTGATCGAAGTTGTATTGGACGTCCTGCGCGATGGCGTGACCCGCCAGGCACGCGATGGCAATCGATAAGTGAATCGAACACATGCGGATTCTGGGGATGTACATGGCAATTGGTTCCTTCAAGCTCGCAAACCATGATGCTCGCGACACTCGGTTCGATTTTCTTTTTTAGATTCGTCCTGCCAACGTCCTTGTCTCGACCGGAAGCTCCGTACTTGCGACTCGGTTCTTCATCGACTCGTCGGAGCCAACCGCGTATCGACTTGCAATCAATACTTGTCCGGCACGAATCTTCTACCGTTCAGCACGGCTTGATCATCGTAGGCTCCTTTCATGGAACGCTTCGGCAGCTTTATGTTGTCTTTGGGTAGCTGCTTATAAGGAACCAGGCTTAGGAGATGCGAGATACAGTTGAGGCGCGCCTGTCTTTTTGTGTCGGATCGCACAATGTACCACGGCGCAGCATCTGTATCAGTCGCCTCCAGCATCACATCGCGCGCTCGGGAATACTCGTACCAGCGTGCACGCGAGGGCAAATCCATGGTGCTGAGCTTCCACTGGCGCAGCGGATCTTTCACGCGAGCCCGGAAGCGGCGTTCCTGTTCCTCATTGCTGACTTCCAGCCAGAACTTAAGCAAGATGATTCCGCTCGATACGACATAGCTCTCAAACACTGGGCACAGCTCAAGAAAGCGTCGATGCTGGTCCTTGGTGCAAAAGCCCATAACATGCTCAACGCCAGCACGGTTGTACCAACTGCGATCGAAGATGACGATCTCCCCAGCTGCAGGAAAGTGCGGCAGATAGCGTTGCATGTACATCTGGGTCTTTTCCCGGTCCGATGGCGCGGGTAACGCTATCACGCGAAACACACGTGGGCTGACACGCTCTGTGACCGCCTTGATTGTGCCGCCCTTCCCGGCGCCATCGCGACCCTCAAAGATAACGATGACGCGGAGGCCCTGGTGCTTCACCCAGTCCTGGAGCCTGCAAAGTTCCACTTGAAGTTTGCGAAGTTCCTTTTCATATTCCTTGCGGCCCATCGTCGAGCTGGCGCTGGATTTCTTGTTGTTTTTCATAAGAAAGCGATATTGTCCCTTCAAAGGGACAAGTTCAACATCAGCCATGGCTTAGCACGACGACAGCCACCTGCGGTCCGGCTCGTTCGCGGTGACGGATCTAGTGGCCGTTGAGCTCGTCGAGCTCGGCGACATCGACCAAGTCGCGCGGACGGCCGGAGGCGAGTTTCATGGCGCGCAGGTCCGCGAGCGAGCAGATCACGGCGTGAACCTCGGGCGTCAGGGCGAC
>CAYTVP010000485.1:0-3200 GCA_964441675.1 uncultured Solibacteraceae bacterium
CCCAGCGGCGCGATCGTCGCCGGGGCGACTATCAGAGCGAGGAATATCGCCACCGGCATTGAAGTAGCGAATACTACTACCGATGCCGGGGTGTATCGTTTGCCTTATCTGCAGCCCGGATCGTACCAGTTGACTGTTAGCGCCGCCGGCTTCAAAACTGCGATCCGCGAGAATATCAACCTGTCCGTCGCTCAAACGCTGACTGTGAATTTCACGATGGACCTGGGCAACACCACCGAATCGGTTACCATCTCGGCCGATGCGCCGCTGCTCGAAACCGGAACCGCCGAGCTTGGCTCCTATGTATCGAAGAAAGAATTCGACACTTGGCCCATCGCCGTCAGTGACGGAAGACGGCAGATCCAGCAATTTATCTTTAGCTCGTTACCAGGCGCCGTCGGCAGCACATGGCAGGGATCGATCAACGGCGGACAGCAGTTTTCGCACGAGATCCTGATAGACGGAATGTCCGTCGGCCGCATGGACATTCAGGGCGGCTCGAACAACGAATTCAGCCCGTCGGCCGAGTCGATCAGCGAGTTCAAGCTGCAAACGGGCGCAACGAGCGCGCAATACTCCGGCGGCCAGACCGCCGTGGCCAACTTCGCCACCAAGAGCGGCACAAACGACTTTCACGGTTCGGCTTATTACTATGTGCAGAATGACGCGTTCCGCGCGAACGGATTCAACAATAACGCCGCCGGTATCGCGCGCCAGCCATTCAAGCAGCACAATTACGGCTACTCGATCGGCGGGCCGGTACTAATTCCGAAGGTTTATAACGGCAAGAACCGCACGTTCTTCTTCCACAACTTTGAGCGAACCCAAAACAAGAACTTCACCTCGACTTCGTTTTTGACGCTCCCAACGAATGACTTCAAGCAAGGTGATTTCTCGCGGCTGCTGAACCCGGAGTTTACGGGCAACGCTTTGTCCGGAACCAATGTAGGTACGGACGCGCTTGGGCGTCCCGTGACATTCGGCGCGATCTACGATCCGTCAACCGCCCGGCAGGTGAACGGTACGTGGGTGCGCGACGTGTTCCCCGGCAACGTCATACCTCAAGCTCGATGGGACCCGGTTTCGCGGAACATTATGACCGATGTCGGAATCACTGACCCGCAGTTCAACACCATGCTGCGGAACCATCCGGCGCTCGGCGCATGCTGCCCGATATTCGATGAGAAGATGCTGACGATTCGCGGCGACCACAACTTCAACGAGGCTCACCGCATCAACGCCACCTTCAACCGCAACTTCCGGAAGCGGTTCAACTCAGGCAATCCGCGCTGGGATGTTCCGCCGGGAACACCTACAGGCGTTTATCAGAATCAGGACACGCCGGGCACGATGGGCCGTTTCAGCTACGATTGGACCGTCACTCCGACCTTCCTGAATCACTTCGCCATCGGCTACAACCGGTTCGGCAACATCAATGAGAGCGTGTTCGTCGATCAGGACTGGCCGCAGCAGATCGGGATGGAAAATGTCCCGGGCACGCACTTCCCGGTGCTGAACTTCACCGGACAGCCTTATCAGGGTGGCGGGATCGGCGCGAACAACCGGCTGGGTTCGGGCAATCGCGGAGGCAGCTATAACGGCTCCACCATTTACCAGAACGACTCAACCCTCATTCGAGGCAAGCATAGTATCCGCTTCGGCGTTGAGCACCGCCGCTACTACTACAACACCCGAAACAAATCCGGATCGGGCGACTTCAACTTCTCGCCCAACACCTCTGCTCTTCCGAACTTCCTTAACCAAACCGGCCACTCATTTGCCAGCTTTCTCCTTGGCGCGGTTTCCACCAGCACCCGCGCGGTTAGCCCCAACAACTTCGCACACCGGTGGCGCAGCATGGGCTTCTATGTGCAGGACGACTTCAAGGTATCGCGCAAGCTGACCTTGAATCTCGGCCTGCGGTGGGAAGTTGTCGGCGGCTTAATCGAAGATGCGGGCCGGATGTCCGGAATCGACTTCGCCATGGCAAATCCCGGCGCTGGTAACCGCCCCGGCGCGCTGGCATTCGTCGACGACCGCGGTGCCCGCGGCTTTATGAACACGAATTGGAAGCAGTTCTCTCCGAAATTCGGATTGGCTTATGCGGCAACGGAGAAGCTGGTTTTCCGCGGCGGCTACGGCATCAACAACACGCCAACCGTTTCGAATGGTTTCGGCTTTGGGGGAACGCTTGGCTTCAACGGAAGCATCGCGGTGAACTCCAGCACGCGGACGCTGGACTATCCCGAACAGCCGGTGATGTACCTGCAGGATCGCTACCCGGATTTCACGGCGACATTGCCGAACAAGTCGCCATCATTGGCGAATAACTTGGGCATCGATTATTTCCCAACCTATGGCTCGCGATTGCCTTACGTACAGAACTACAACTTCGGCATCCAGTATCAACTGCCCGGAGCGATGGTTCTCGAAGCCAACTATATCGGTAACGTGGGCCGGCGGCTGATCGCCCGTGGCTATTCGAATCCGAATGCCGTGCCCTTCTCCGTGGTGCAGCAGTATGGGGATCTTCTTCCGCGGCCCTGGAGCCCATCCTCGCCGATTCCAGCGCCGTACCCCGGCTTTAGCGGAACCAACTTGCAAGCACTGCGGCCCTATCCGCAGTTCACCAGCATCAACGATCAGGTGCCGAACGTCGGGACTTCCAGCTACAACGGCCTGCAGTTCCAGCTGACACGGCACTTCCGAAATGGCTTCCAGATCCTCGGCGCCTACACGTTTTCAAAGACGATCGGCCTGGTTGACTCGATCGTCGATACCGAGACGCCCGCCGACGTGAACAACCGGAGGCTGGACCGGTCGATCATCAATTTGAACTATCCGCACTTCGCCAAGGTTACCTGGATTTACGAGCTACCCATCGGCCCGAACAAGCCGATCAACATTCAGGGCTTCGCCGGGAAGCTTCTCGGCGGCTGGCAGTTGTCGGGTATTCACACATTCCGCTCCGGCGGCCCGGTACAGATCACCACAAGTGGAATTACCAATCCGCTCGGAGGCGCACGGCCAGACCTTGTGATGGGACAGGACGTCGTCTTGAACAACGATGCACCGATCAATTTCCGGGGAACTCCGGGAGGAACGGCGTATCTCAACCGCGCGGCGTTCGCCAATCCGCCTGTCTACGCCGGCGGCCAGAACGTTGTCCAGCGTCTGGGCACCGTTGGACCGTACCTTCC
>CAYTVP010000486.1:0-3198 GCA_964441675.1 uncultured Solibacteraceae bacterium
GTTTAAAACGCCGTTGATAGCGGCCTTCATGCCGCTGGTGCCGCAAGCCTCCTCACCACGCCGTGGATTATTCAGCCATAGGTCCACGCCGCGCACCAGTTGCTTGGCAACCTCAATGGAATAATCCTCGATAAAGACAAGATGTGCCTCTAGCTCATGATCCCGGGCCAATTGAACGATATCCCTGATAAACGTTTTGCCAGGGACGTCCCTTGGATGCGCTTTGCCCGCGACTACGATCTGCACGGGCATCTGCGGATTGGTAACGATCCGTTTAAGGCGCTTTACGTCGCGGAATAATAGCGTGGCGCGTTTGTAAGTCGCGAAACGCCGCGCGAACCCGATCGTAAAAACATCTTTGTCGAAGATTGTTTCCAACCGCCGGACTTCGCTGTTCGGCGCCTTTCGGCGGATTGCAGCAGCCGTCATCCGCTCGCGGATGAAAGACATCAACATGCTCTTCCGCCGCCGATGCGCCTGCCACAAGTCATCATCCGGAATTTCCGATACCTGATCCCAGATACGCAGGTCGGTAGTGCGTTCACGCCAATCCGGCTGCAGGTGAGTGTCGAACAGCTGAGCCAGGTCGTGATTGATAAAGGTCCGCTGGTGTACTCCGTTCGTCACGGACGCGATCGGAACTTCCCACTGAGGAAGCTGCGGCCAAAGCTGATGCCACATTTGCTGCGACACGGTGGCATGCAGGCGGCTGACAGCATTGCGGTATGCTGAGGCCCGCATCGCAGTTACGGCCATGGAAAAACGCTCCGAAGCATCGCCGGGATTCGCCCGTCCCAGCGCAAAAAACTGCTCGGCGGTGATCCCAGCCTCGTCACAGTAGTGGCGGAAGTATTCCCAAACGGCGCCGGGGTCGAACAAATCGATTCCGGCGGGTACGGGCGTATGGGTCGTGAAGACGTTGTTCGAACGCGCCGCTTCGCTGGCTTCATCGTAGGACATCGTTTGCGTCTTCATCAGGTCACGAATCCGCTCGAGCGCCAAAAACGCGGAGTGTCCTTCATTCATGTGAAAGACGGTGGGCGAGAGCTTCATCGCCTTTAATGCCCGCATCCCGCCAATGCCCAACACAATCTCCTGCTGAATGCGAGTATGCTCATCCCCGCCATAAAGCTGGTCGGTAATATCGCGGTGACTCGGGATCGTGTTCTCCGGAATATTCGTGTCCAACAGGTACAGATTTACGCGGCCGACCTGCACCAGCCATACTTTGATCATTACGCGGCCGCCCGGCAAGTCCACGTGGACGCGCAACTCCTCGTTTTTCTCCGTCATTACCGGCTGCACCGGAAAGTTGAAGAAATCGTTGATCGGAGTGCGTTCAATCTGCCAGCCGTCAGGATTGAGCGACTGCGTCAGATACCCCTTTTGGTACAGGAGCCCCACGCCGACCAGCGGTAGCCCAGCATCGCTAGCCGCTTTCAGGTGATCACCCGACAAGATTCCCAAGCCGCCGGAGTAGATTGGCATGCAATCCACCAGGCCGTACTCCATCGAAAAGTAGGCAATCAACTCACCAAAAGGCGCTGGCTCCACCTGCCGTCGATAGGCATCGAACTTGTCGCAGGCGGTGCGGTAGAGGGCCATGAAACGCTGGTCTGCCGCCGCCTGATCGAGCACCGATTGGCTCAGCTGGTTCAGCATCAACACCGGATTCTGCCATTGGCGCCACATCGCATGATCGAGCCGGCGGAAAACAGTGCGAATCCCGTGATCCCAACTCCAAAGCAGGTTATAGGCAAGCTCCGGGAGACGGCTCAGCGCGGGAGGAAGGGCCGGTCGGACAACAAACTCTTTCAGCGGCAGGATCTGATATCCCATGTCTTTATCGTGTGTGTGAGATCGTACGCGTTTTCTGAAAATTGCACAAATCGAGTAGTATTCTCTTCATGAAGTTGAGCGCTCAGGAGGAATACGGGCTGCGTTGCCTGCTCCACATGGCAAGCAAAGGTAAAAACGCTAGTGTTAGTATACCCGAGATCAGCCGCGGCGAAGGCCTGTCCATTCCCAATGTCGCAAAGCTGATGCGCCTTCTGCGGATTGGTGGATTCGTGAAAAGTGTTCGCGGTCAGGCTGGTGGCTACTCCCTTGCTCGCCCTCCGGCAGAAATTACCCTGGACGCTGTTATGGCCGCGCTGGGCGGCCGCTTGTTTTATCCAACATTCTGCGAGAAACATGCCGGCCTTGGCCCGGTCTGCACGCATCATAGCAATTGTTCGCTGCGTGCTGTCTGGACTTCGGTCCAATCGCTGGTGGAGAACATGCTTCGACAGCTTACCATCGAGGATCTTCTCGCGCGCGAGGAGGAGTTGAGGCGATCGATACGCGATCGGCCACAGGCTCCGATCGAACCGCGCGAAGCGCCGTAACTCTTACCGGGCTGTCCGGCTAGACCCGGCGATACACTAATGCACGTGCCGGTGGCCGTTGAATTCGGTGGGGTGTGCGTGCGGTTCGGATCGCGGCTTGTGCTCGATCATTTTTCGCTGACTATCCATGAGGGACGAACAGTGGTCCTGCTAGGCCGCAGCGGTTCGGGCAAGACTACCGCACTCCGGCTCGTGAACCGGCTACTCGAGCCTGACTTCGGGCGAGTTGCAGTGCTGGGTCAGCCCACGGATGCCTGGGACGTCGCGCAATTAAGACGTTCCATCGGATATGTGATTCAACATGCCGGGTTGTTTCCACACATGACGGTAGGGCGCAACATCTCGCTTCCGCTGGAGCTGGAGAAGAAGGCAGGCTCCGATGCCCGTGCCTGCGAACTCCTCGAGCTGGTCGGTCTCGACCCTGAAGAATTCCGGCACAAGTACCCCGATCAGCTTTCAGGCGGCCAGCGCCAACGCGTCTCCGTGGCGCGAGCTCTGGCGCGCAACCCGCGGATCCTCCTTCTCGACGAACCCTTCGGCGCGCTCGATCCCATTACACGTCTCGAGTTGCAGCGCCAGTTTCTGACTCTTAAGAAGAGTCTCGGCACCACGGCGATTCTGGTAACGCACGACCTGACGGAGGCTGTACGCCTCGGCGATGAGATTGCCTTGATCGATCAGGGTAAGTTGGCATTTTGCGTTCCTGCCGCGGAGTTTGCGGATGCACCTGGCGAAGAAGCCCGCCGTTTCCGGGAGGCATTCTGGCAAGAGAAGTAGCTCAGTTCTCTCTCCAGCATTTTGTTCTGGTTCT
>CAYTVP010000487.1:0-558 GCA_964441675.1 uncultured Solibacteraceae bacterium
CGGTAGAGGTCACGAGTGCGAATCTGCTCGGAACGCAGATGCGAAGCCGCCTCGGCCCGACGCGCGTCGCGCCGCCCGCCGTCGAAGATCGGGATTCGCACAGTTACCGCGGCCGTTCGAGTAGGAATGATCGGGCCTCCTGTCAGGCCGATACTTCCATGGTTTCCTGAAGCGCCAACTGAGGGAAGCCGCTCCCATTTCACCGAATCGTACGTCAGCATTGCAGCGCGTTCCCGCGTCGCTTGCGCTTTCAGATCGTCGCGCGATTCGCGAGCCTTACGGAGTGCATCTTCCGCGGATTCCAGGGGAATGTCCGCAAATGCCATCGGGTCCGTAAGCCTCACGGCGGCGGCCAGATCCACACCGATCTCCTTCAACAACTGCAGCGAAGCGCGCTCCCTCTCGTTTTCCGCCACCACGAGACGCTGCCGGTCGTTCGCCAACTGTACCTGCGCGCGCGTAACTTCGATACCGGTGCCGGTTCCAGCCCGCTTCTGCGACTCGGAGAGTTTCACCAGTGCTTCCGCTAACGAGACATTCGCACGGCCCGCGTCTACA
>CAYTVP010000487.1:568-3172 GCA_964441675.1 uncultured Solibacteraceae bacterium
GATACAGCCGTGCCACCTGCTCGATGACGCGGTCGGTGACGTCGTCTTGTTCCTGGCGTGCCTGTTCCGCGCCAGCGCGTCCGGCCTGGTATCGCTTAATTGTCGCGAGGTCGAAAATGGTCATTGTGCCGGTGGCGCGAACGTCAATTGTGCTGAATGGACCTACCAGCACCGGCGTTTCGCCAATGCCGGGAACGCTAAAGCTCAAACCGAAAGCCTGGATGTTCGTTGTCTGGTTCGCAAAGGTGGTGCTGGCTTCGACGTTGGGCAGAAGGCCGGCAAGAGCCTGGCGCTTGCGCGCGTCAGCCGCTATGACCGCCTCGCGGACCAGCCTGGTCCTGGCACTGCCATCCGAAGCGAGCGCCAGATCGACCGCCTGCTTTAAGCTGAGATCAAGAACCGGCCGATCCTGTCCCAGCAGAGCTGTTGTGAAAAGCAGGCAAAGAAGATTACGCACGGCGGGCTCCCTTCGGTGCGCCGGCGCCGCGCAGCCGCGTAGCCGCCGCCACGGACGGCGCTCGCAAGCCAGCCGCGCAGAACGCCACCAACTGCTTCACTACTTCATCGGCGGTGCCCATTTCCTGCTTCGGCGCAAGCAGCCGGAACAGATGATCGGCTGCTACTACGTGCGCCATCGCCCCGATGGTGAAATGTTTGCGCCACGCCATGTCCAACTGCGTCAAATGCGGCAGCACTCGCTCGAGAAGCTTCATAAATTGCAGTCCTACCGGCAAAATGCTTTCCACGATGATCCGTTCGGTCAGGTCTCGACGATCGGAGAAAATGCGGCCGATTAATGGGACAAACCGGGCCTGAAGCCCATCAGGAAAGTAAGCAGCCTCAATCACAGGGCGAATGAAGGCTTCTAAGATCCTTTCAACTGACGGATTGCGTGAACCGGCGAGAACGTCATCGAGCAATTGCTGGCGGCGTGAGGAGATGGGCGCCAGCAGGCGGTCGAACACGGCACAAATCAGGTCGTCCTTCGTACCGAAGTGATAGTTCACTGCCGCAAGGTTGACCTTCGCGGCTGTGGTGATGTCGCGAAGCGACGGCGCGTCCAATCCGTGGGCAGCAAAGAGCTTTTCGGCCGCGTCAAGGATCCTGTCCCTGGTCGGCGATTCCGTATTCATACGTTCGTTTCAATCATACGTTTAACTCAATAGTTGGTCAACTTCAAAACGTGCGTAAGCGAACGTGAAGTCCAGATTAAAAAACATCCAGAACCACGCTTTCTCATCCGCTACGGTGGCGCCCCAAAATGAAGACAAAAGTTCTGACTACACGGGCGGGGTCTTCGATTGCTCTCGCCTTTTTCTTCTCTCTGTTCTCGCCCTTCTTGGCGAATGCGCAGTTTCGAGCCGGGTTGCAAGGCACAGTTACTGACGCGTCGGGCGCCGCAGTGCCCGGCGCTTCGATGACGCTCTCTAACCGGGCAACCGGACGGGAACGAAAGCTTACGACAGGAGCACAAGGACAGTATTTCTTCGACAGACTCGCGGCCGGAAACTATCAATTAACGGTGGAAGCGCAGGGTTTTCGAAAGAAAGTGCTGGAGACCGTTTCTGTTGCTGCCGAGCAAGTGCAAGGCGTTAATGTCTCTCTTGAGCTGGGAGCAGTCTCGGAAACAGTAACCGTAACTGCAGACTCCACCATCAGCCTCCAGACCGAGAGCGCATCGATTGATGGAACGATCAGCAACGAGCAGATCTTAAAACTGCCGCAAGCCGGTCGCGACCCCTACGAAACTGTGCGCTTGGCACCGGGAATGTTCGGGTTGGGCAGCCGCAACGTCAGCGGCGGGTCGCAGGCGTTTCCCGGGAATGCCGGACCGGGCGGCTCGCCGATGAGCAGTTCGATCTTCCAAACGGAGAACCAGCCGCCGATTAGCGCGAATGGCCAGCGGGTAACGGCCAATAACTTCGAGATCGATGGCGTATCGGTGAACAGTCAAGCTTGGGGGGGCGCAGCGGTCGTCACGCCGAATCAAGAGGCCGTAAAAGAAATCCGCGTCGCCTCCACCGCATATTCGGCCGAGTATGGCCGCAACAACGGCGCGCTAATCCAGGTTGTCTCGCAGACTGGGACGAACAACTTTCACGGCAGCTTTGTTACCAAGTTTATGCGCCCGGAACTGAATGCCTTCACGCGCTGGTCGGGGCCCTTTGGTAACACTCCCCAAAAAGTACAGACCAATCTGAATCAATACGCGGGAAGTGTCGGTGGTCCGATCGTTAAGAATAAGCTGTTCTTCTTCTTCTCGTACGAGACGATCCGCACTAGTGCGAACAGTATCCGCAGCGCGTGGATCGAGACGCCCGAGCTTGGACAGATTATTTCTCAGGCTCGTCCGAACAGTCTCGCCAACCAGATTGTGAGCTTCCCTGGCATGCAAAAGAACATCCTGCAGATCCTTCCTCGTGACTGCGCTTCAGTGCCGCTCGATGCGGCCTCCTGCGCGACGTTGGCGAACGGCCTCGATATAGGATCTCCCGGTGGGATACCCGGCCAGAATGTGTCCAGTGCAATTGGCGGGGGATTGGATGGAATCGCCGATGTTCAGTACGCCGACGGCGTCATTATGGGAACGGGCGAGGTAGACGG
>CAYTVP010000488.1:0-3164 GCA_964441675.1 uncultured Solibacteraceae bacterium
GTAATATCCACCACTTCGCATTGCTGGTTATCCACGATCTCTGTTCCATTCGATTCGAGAATCATACCCGGTTCGCCCATCCGCATCCGAAGGATGTAGAAGATATTTCGAAGCTGACCCTCTTCGAATCGCTCAACTTCGGCGTCCGGAATGGGCCGCGCCCCCCGGTAAGTAATCGTCCAGCCTTTGCGATCTTCGAGAAAGACCACCACCGAGTCCTCGTCCTTGCCCATTGCCTGACGTACGCGAACTCCGAAAAATCCTGGTTTGGGCGGCTCGGGGCGCGTTAGATAGCGCGTAGAGATCTTCGCCCGGGCCAGTCCTGAAATCCGCTCGCGGTAGAAAGAATAGGCGCGACCCGATTCGACACGGTCCTTCATCGCCAGGAACTTCTCGCCGCCAAGTGCGGCAAGCGCCTCTTTGACAACGCGCTCGCCGCGCTCGGTACGGCTCTCCTCCGCACTGACGATGAGACCGAATCCGACGAGAACCGCCAGGAACTTCATGGCTTTTTAGCCAATGCCTCCGCGGATACGCCGCCGTTTAGCTGCGCGTCCGCCAGACGGAAATCGGCGAATTTCTTTCCGTTTTGTGTGACGGTCCAGGAGCCGGGCACCTTCAGATTGCCGATGGATTTGAGCTCACCATACGATTCCTCGACGTTGCCCCCCGACGCCGAAGCGTAGACCTGCTTTTTCGGCACTCCGGTAGCCTCGTCGATAGTAAGACGGGTCGACATCCCCTTGCCGTTGCTAATTTCGAGAGTTCCTTCGCCAACATAATTCACCGTGTTCCCTGGCGCTGCTCCGTTGCGTGCCAGCTCCAGCAGATCGTGAAACACCTGCTCCTCTACCTGGCGAAGCATCGGACCCGCGAGCGGACCTTCCCCTTGCGGAGTCTTTACCCAACCGCCCTTTCCGTCGTAATAGCTGAAGATTTTTCCGAACGGCAGCTCGGTTTCCTGGCGAAACACCGACGGCGCCACCCAAAATTGTTTCACCTTGATCTTCATCCCTTGCGCCAGATCGGCTTCCATGTTCTGCGTATAATCCTTCAGGCTGCTGAGCTGCTCAGCCCCTCCGAGCGTAGAAACCATCTTGCCGAGCAGAGCTTTCCCTTTCGCCAGGGATTCCGGGCTCGCCTCCGACACCTCGCGCTTGGGTTGCGGAATCGTCAGATCAATGTTGGTGACAGGCATATTCAACGCGCTCAGCGGCGTTCCGAAATCGGCGGGCTTGCCAACCAGCACGTAGGTGAAGTTTTCCGGTTTCAGGTATTGGCGCGCTACGCGCTGAACATCCGCCGGAGTAACGTTTTCAACTGCCTTCTGATACTGAAAAATGAAGTCCTGTGGATAGCCATTGTATTCGTATGTCACCAGCCGCGATAGCGTTTTTGATGGGCTATCGAAGTTAAAAACGAACGCGTTGAGAATCTTATCTTTGGCCGATTTCAGCTCAGCAGGGGTCGGCTCCTGTTCGATGAACTTCTTTACCTCTTCCTGGATCGTCTGGATGGCGGCAACCGTATTTTCGCTCTTGGTTCCACCGACGATCCGGAATATGCCCGGATGGTTGTAGTTGGCGCTCCAAGCGGCCCCGATCTGGTATGCATAGCCGCGCTGGACACGGATTGCGCTCCCCAACCGGCTGGTAAAGGGACTGCCGCCGAGAACGCTGCCCATTACCTCAAGCGCCGGATAATCCTTGTCACGCAGCGTTCCAGCCAGGTGCCCGATCAGAAACGAAGTCTGGTTCACGTCGTCTTTCGACGCCAGGTTCAACCCTGGACGCGGCGTTGGATCCACCTTCGGGAACGGAGGCACCGCGGGCTGCTCAACGGTCCAATCGGCAAAGAGCTTTTCCAGCTTCGCCTTCATGTCATCCACGGAGAAGTCGCCGTAGACCGCCAGCATAATGTTTTTCGGAAAGAAGTAGCGCTTGTGAAAAGCAACGACATCCTCTCGCTGGATGGCATCGATCGTCGCGTATTCCTGCCTCCATCCAAACGGTGTCGTCCGCCCGTAGAGGATATTGTTGAACTCGCGCCCGGAGATGGCGTGGGGAGAATCGTTGCGGCGGGAGATCGCAGACTTTTCCTGAGTCTTCGCCAGGTCCAGCTTGTCGCTCGAAAAATCCGGCGCCGTCAAAACATCCTTAAATACGGCTAAAACTTCATCCGTATTCTCTTTCAAGCTATTGAATCCCACGCGGCCGCTGGTTTCGCCGATGCTCGATTCGACACTGGCGGCGATATTTTCAAGCTGCTCGTTCAACTGATCGGCGTTCTTTCCCTTGGCGCCGCCCGATCGCATCACTGTGCCGGTAATGTCGGCCAGCCCGATCTTTTCCTTCGGATCGAAAAGATTGCCGGTGCGGACCAACGCAAAACCCGAAACCACCGGCAGCTCATGATTTTCGAGCAGAAACACGCGCATTCCATTGGAAAGCACGTGCTGCGTTACATCCGGAACCTTCACCTCACGCAGAGGCGGATACTTTAGCGTTCTCCAGGAAGGTGCCGTGGCGGCCTGCTTTGCCGGCTTCGCGGGAGGCGGCGCAGTCTGCGCGTGGGCCGCAACAGCAATCGCCGCGATTAAGACAACGGATCTCATTATTCGCCTTCCTTTGCCGGCTTAGCGTGATGCGCTACCGTACGGGCACGTTCCACGAAATATGTCTTGGCCACCCTTTGAACGTCCTGGGCGGTCACTTTGTCGATCTCTTCCACACCACGAAACAGCTTGCGCCAATCGCCGAAGTTCGCGTGAAAAAACGTCAACTGTTCGGCCATTCCGGAATTCGAGGCCAGCTGGCGGATCAGTCCGGCGCGCACTTTGGTTTTGACACGTTTGAGGGTCGCCTCATCCACCGGGGTATTTTTCAACTTCTCGATCTCCTCATACATCGCCTTCTCGACTTCCTCCACGGTCTTTCCGGCATTCGGAAGAGCGTAGAACAAGTAAAGGTTTGGATACTTTCCGCCGGGAAAACTCGACGCCGTCGCCGCGGCCAGGGCCAGCTTCTGTTTCTCCACCAGCTCCTTATAAATGGCGCCGGTACGCCCGCCGGAGAGAATCCCGTCGATAACGTCGAATACCGGGTCGTCTTTGTCGGTTATCTGCGGGCGTTTGTACGCAATGAGAAGCATAGGCTGGGCGTTTG
>CAYTVP010000489.1:0-1638 GCA_964441675.1 uncultured Solibacteraceae bacterium
TCTCAGGCCATCAACTATGAGGCGTGCCGCCAGATCGAGATTCTGGAAGACGGCGGCTCGATCGTTCAGGAAACGCGCCTCTATGACGCGACGGCGAGCCGCCATGTCACGCTGGAAGACCTGCGCAAACTGATCGTCGGCGGCGAAAAGATCAAGGTCGTGGACGACAAATCCGGCGAGGAGTTCTGGATGAAGTGGTTCCCACAGTGCCGGTCCAAGGACTTTGGCCGATTCCTGGCGCTCGCCAGGCGCGGTAAACCCTATGACCAGCCACACATCATGGCGGATCTCCCCGGAGTACGCGATCGTTACATGGACGCGCTCAAAGTTCAGCAAATTGCTCACATGGAACAGAGCCTGGACTATGCCAAGAAGAAGTTACACCTCGGTCAGCGCGCGCAAGCAGCAGTCTAATGAGTTTCTGATTATTCGAATCGCAGCGCGTCGGTTGGGTTTACACTTGACGCGCGGTGGGCGGGAACGAGCGCAGCACCCAGAGCCGTTGCACATAAGATCAAAGCCGCAGCAGCGATGGTAGCCGGATCTGTAGGTTTCACGCCGTATAGCTGCGATTCAATGAGGCGGCCCAGCACCCAGGCACATGGCACAGCGATCGCGATTCCCGCAGTGATCATCATCAGCGCATCGCGGAGCACCAGCCAGACTGTCGCCAGGGGAGTGGACCCCAGTGCCAGCCGTATGCCTATCTCGCGCGTGCGCTGCGTTACGGCGAAAGACATTACACCGTACAAGCCGACAAGCGAGAGAAGCAGCGCCAGCGCGCCAAAGCTGGCGGAGAGCGTGGCCAACATACGCTCTGTGTTCAACGACCGGCTGACCTGTTCGTCCAGCGTCCGGAAGTAGGTGACCGGCAATGTTGGATCCGCATTCTGAAGGATTCTTCGAATCGATTGAAATGCTGCCTCGGGCGTTCCCTGAACCCTTACATAGAAATTCGCTCCTGCTTCCCTGCCCTTGACGATGGGAAAATAAGCCTGCTCCCACTCCTCGCGAACGCCGCGATAGCTGATGTTCGCCATGACGCCGACGACTTCGATATCGGGCGTGACATCCGGCCCCGATCCCTGGCCGATGTGGGTGCCGAGAGGGTTGCGTCCTCCGAAATATCGTTTCACCAACGCCTCGTTGACAATGGCCACGCGCCGTCCGCCCTCGCTCACAGGAAGGGTGTCGCGTTCGTCGAAATCGCGCCCGGCGACGATTCTGGCTCCGAGGGTTGCGAAGAATCCGGGAGTGACGGAATTGACATGGACCTCGCGATCCGTGGTGATTCGCTCACCGGCCTGAATCGTCATCCGGTTATTCCTTGTTCCACCGGTCAGTAGCGGAGTACCCGCAACTGCCGACATCCGGGTGCTGCTCGACGCGCGGATTTCGTCATGAATACGCTGAATGAAACGCGCCGCCTCGGATCGAGAGTAACCGTTTCGAACCGGATCGATGCCAAGCGAGATCAGGCTGGCTGTGTCAAATCCCGGTCCTTTTGCCATCAATCCGGTGAGGGTTCGAATAAACAAGGCGGCTCCGATGACAAGGATGAGCGTAAATGCAATCTGGGCCGTCACAATCGCCTTTCTCAGCCGTAAGCCGCCGGCGGCAGTCCCTCCTCGCTCCTTG
>CAYTVP010000489.1:1738-3107 GCA_964441675.1 uncultured Solibacteraceae bacterium
CGGCCCAGCACCTGCACCCAAAACGTACGCCGATCGAGCATACCGTCGAATCCCGGAATGGCCTGCGCGGACATGGCGGCGGGAATCCAGAGCGATGGAACCTCGCCAACATCTATGCCATGGAACCCCGGATCTGCTACGCCGACGACGGTCATCGGGTACTGGTTCACGAGTACTTTGCGGCCGATCACATCGGCCGGGCTCCCGAGCTGCGTCTTCCAGAAGCCGTATGAGAGCACAACCACCGGACTCGCACCGGGCGTTTGATCATCATTAATCGTCAATAACCTGCCCAGAGCCGGGCGGATTCCGAGGACCGAAAAGTAAGTGCCGGAGACGATTTCCGCAGAAGCAGGTTTGTGCTCGCCGCCTGTCGAGAGGTTCACAGTAGTCAAAGCCCGGCAGAACACGCCTTCGAAGAATTGCTCCTCGAGATGAAGGTCGCGGCAAAACGGGTAGGGCATGAGGTTATAGCTGCCGAACCCGTTTACTGATGCCCCATCTCCCTTCCAGTCGACGAGAACAAGGCGTTCGGGCTCATGTATTGGAAGCGAGTGCAGGATCACCTGATCCACGAGCGAGTAGATGGCGGTCGTCGCTCCAATTCCGAGCGCGAACGAAAGCACTGCCGTTGCCGTAAACGACGGACTGCGGAGAAAGGATCGTGCCGAGGAGCGCAGGTCGTATACAAAGTCCCGCAGCCATCGAGTCAGCCAAATGTCGCGCACTTCCTCCCGGACCTGTGCGACGCCGCCGAGTTCCAGGGTAGCCCGCCTTCGGGCCTCCGGCTCCGGCAAACCGGACAGCATCAGGTCATTCACGCGACGGTCGAGATGGTAGCGCAACTCGCGATCCAGTCCGCTCTCCAGCTCTCGACGCCGAAACCAGTTGAGCAGCTGCTTCATTGTCAGTCGCCCTCATCAAAAATCAACTGGACCGCTCCCGTAAGCCTTGCCCAGCTATCTTTCTCGACGGCGAGCTGTTTTCGTCCGGAAGCGGTCAAAGAATAGAACTTTGCTTCGCGCCCTGTTTCCGATTGCTTCCAGTCGGCCTTCAGCCAACCTTTCTGTTCGAGTCTGTGGAGGGCGGGATACAGAGATCCCTGGTTGACCTGAACGACGGATTGTGAGATTTGCTCCAGTCTCTGAGCGATGCCGTAGCCATGCGCCGGCTCCAACAAGAGAATCTGGAGGATGAGCATGTCGAGCGTGCCTTGGGGAATGGGAAATCGCGACGGCGGCATGAATACCTCAAGCTTCTACCATTCAAGATAAAGCATGATAGGTAGAAGGTCAAGGTGTCATGAGTGAGAGGCCCTGTCCGGCTCCGTGGGTTATAGTGAAAAGCCACCGTCGACGATGTGAATCGC
>CAYTVP010000490.1:0-3096 GCA_964441675.1 uncultured Solibacteraceae bacterium
CCACCTGGGCGTGCCGTTCGTCGACCTGCAAGTGCACGTGCCGGATGTCTTGCTGTCGACGGTGATTCCCGAAGAGATGGCGCGCCGGTTCGGTGTCTCTTTGGGTGTCGGCGCGATTCCGGTGAAGAAACATTACCTGGTACAGCGGACGCGGGACGGCCGAAAAATTCGCAAGGACGTGATCCTGGCCGATGATTCAAAGCCCCTGGTGACGTCCAGGAACTATCAACGGCTGATCGACAAAATAGCCGGAAAGCCGGAGGAGCGAATCATCAGCTATTTGATGCTGCGGTCGCTCAAGCAGGCGCGTTATGCCGAAAAAAACGCCGGCCATTTCGCGCTGGCGTCGCCTTGCTATACCCATTTCACATCGCCCATCCGCCGCTATCCCGACTTGATCGTTCATCGCATTCTTACCGGACGCGACCGCCCGTCACAGGAAGAGCTTCAGCAGATCGGCGAGGATTGCTCCTTTACCGAACGCCGCGCCGCGGAGGCTGAACGGGAGCTGGTCGAATGGAAGAAAGCCAAATTCATGATCGACCGCGTAGGTGACGATTTCGATGGCGTGATCATCTCGGTTGTTAAATTTGGATTCTTTGTCGAGCTGAGCGATCTCTTCATCGAAGGCCTGGTGCCGATCGAGTCACTCCACGGAGACAAGTTCCTATACCGTGAGGCGGAACGCAGAATTGTCGGCCAACGTACGCGGCGCGAGTTCTCCATCGGCGATAAGGTCCGTGTGCTGCTCGCGAAAGTGGATGCGATAGAACGCAGGTTGTTCTTTTCGCTGCTCGAATCTTTCTAAGTAGCCGGTTCGCTCACGCCTCCGGCGCTGCTGCTGCCAATAAACGAACGGCATCCACTCCGAGCACTGCAACATGCTTTGATTCATTGATCAATCCACCCAGAGCCTGCTCGATATCAGCAGCCGTCAACTGTTGAAGCCCCGTGCGATCGCGGCCGATCACAACCTCAGTCATGACGGAGCCCATTGCCACGCATGCCGTGCAACCTTTCGCCTGAAATCGTGCTTCGGTTACTGATCCGCCATCGAACAAAGCCGACAACCGCAGAATATCGCCACACACCGGATTGGACGCTTCCACCGTGATCGCGGGCGCGGCCAGCTTTCCGGCGTTCCGCGGATGCTCAAAATGATCGAGTAGCAAAGGTCCGTACATAGGCTCACTGCTATTTTGGAACAGTGATCATCGTCGTTGCCGCCCTCATCGAACGGGACGGCAAGATTCTCATTGGGCAGCGCAAGCGAGGTGACCGCCACCAATTGAAGTGGGAGTTTCCGGGCGGCAAAGTGGAGATGGGTGAATCCCCACAGGCCGCCTTAGCACGCGAACTTCGCGAAGAGCTTGGCATTGAAGCCGTCGTTGGCGAAGAAGTGATCCGCTACGAATACTCCTACGGAGGCCGGCCGCCCATGATGTTGATCTTCAAGCGCGTACGACAGTTTTTGGGTGAGCCGTGCTCATATGAATTCGAGGAAATCCGGTGGCTGGCTCCGGCCGAGATGCCGGCTATGGATTTTCTCGACGGCGATATCGATTTCGTCCGGCGCCTGGCCCGGGGCGAACTCTAATCCTGCCATTGCTGACAAAATAAGACATGGCTTCCACGCGCCATTCGGTCTGCGCTCTGGATTGTCCCGACTGCTGCTCTCTGCTAATCGACGTCGATGCCGAGGGACGTGGATCCCGATTGCGTGGCGATCCCAACCATCCCATTACTCGCGGCTTTCTCTGCGGCAAGGTAGCTCGCTATCTCGAACGCAATAGCAATCCCGAGCGCCTGATGTATCCTTTACGGCGCGTGGGCGCGAAGGGCGAGGGGAGGTTTACGCGGATCTCCTGGGACGAGGCTCTCGACGCAGTTGCTATTGGCCTCCAACGCGCTTCCGAAACCTACGGTCCGGAGTCGATTCTGCCCTACAGCTATGCCGGAACAATGGGCCTGGTTCAGGGAAATGGGATGGATCGCCGCTTCTTCCATCGCCTGGGGGCATCCAGGCTGGACCGCACAATTTGTTCAGCAGCCGGCGGAGCGGGACTGACAGAGTCGCTCGGCTTCCGCTACGGCACCGAACCGGAACAGTTCGTCAATTCCAGGCTGATCATTGCCTGGGGAGCAAACATCCACGGGACGAATATTCACCTTTGGCCTTTTATCGTCGAAGCCCGCCGCCGCGGAGCCAAACTCTACACGATCGATCCGGTGCTAACACGCACAGCGGCGCTCGCGGACAAGCACTTCTACATCAATCCCGGATCGGATCTCGCGCTTGCGCTGGGATTGATGCACGTAATCATTCGCGACCATCTCTACGATGCGGACTATGTTGAGCGCTATACCGAAGGATTCGCTGAACTACGTGAGCGAACCGCCGAGTACACGCCGGAGCGCGTTTCCCACTGGACCGGAATCGCGGCGGCCGAGATCGTCGAGTTGGCGCGGGACTACGCCCAAGTACAGCCATCCGTGATCCGTCTGAATTATGGCGTACAGCGCTCCGAACGAGGAGGCCGGGCCGTTCATGCGATCGCTTCCCTCCCCTCGCTGACCGGCGCATGGAAGCTACCAGGCGGCGGTTTGCAGTTGTCCACGTCGCAAGCGTTTCAATTGAACCGCCATGCGTTGGAGCGGCCGGATCTTCAGAACAGATCGCCGTTGGGCCGCGCGGCTCGCGTTCTCAATATGAGCCAGCTCGGCCATGTTTTAAACGATGTCGGTAATCCGCGCGTACATGCCCTGGTCGTCTACAACTCCAATCCCGCCGCTATTGCGCCCAACCAGGCTCGCGTCCGGCGCGGATTAGAACGCGATGATTTATTCACGGTTGTGCTGGAGCACTTCCAAACAGATACGGCGGACTTTGCCGACATCGTTCTGCCCGCGACAACATTTCTGGAGCACACGGATCTGTATCTTGCCTATGGCCATTACTATCTCCAGCTGGCGCGCCCGGCGCTCGTGGCACCCGAGGAATGCAAGCCTAACTCGGAGATCTTCCGCTTATTGGCCGCAAGAATGGGACTTGGCGATGCCGAGATTCAGGCATCTGATGAGGAACTGATCCGCGAT
>CAYTVP010000491.1:0-2846 GCA_964441675.1 uncultured Solibacteraceae bacterium
CGGAGCCGGGGAAGCCAATAGCGCCGGGCTGCGCGGGTGGCTGGTCGCGCCGGGCGATGCCAAAGGGCTTGCGTCGCGGCTGGAGTCGGCGATGACCGCCGATCTCGATTGGCCCGCGTTGCGCCTTCGCTGCCGCCGGTATGCCGAATCCCTGACCATCGAGAGATGGCAGGCGGCGATCGGAGAGATCTGTTCCCGGCGCTGGAACTTTGAGCTGCGGGAAGGGCGCCTGACAGCATGAACGCGATTGCTCGCCCGGCACCACTCGCCGGGGCAATTCCGCGCCTCCGTGTGATGGCGCCTCAGCCGGCCGGCCCGGCGAGCGCGTGGGCAGGTCCGCGGTTGGCGCTGGCCGCCGCCGCTCTTGCCGCGGCGGGGTTCGCAGCCGGGTTTTCCTTCAGCGTTACGGCGTTAACCGTCCTTGGGTTTGCGGCGGCCCTGGCCGGAATTCGAAGTCCTGCCGCAGGCCTGGTGGGAGTTGGGCTGCTGAGTACGATCGACCCCCTGACACGCGTCTATCTCATGTCCGGCGGGATCTTCCGCTGGAACACGTTCAATTACGTACTGCTTCTCATGCTGGCGATCTACTATCAACGTGTCTTACGGTTCCGCGACCGGTCGAGCCTACTTCTGGCCGGCTTTCTGTTTTTGATGGTTGCCCACCTGGCCTTTACGCCGGCACTCGATGTCGGGCTGTACAACTGCCTCAACGTGACCGCGGCTTTCGGCCTGCTGCTTTATCATCTTCGCTGCGGGAGAGACGATCAGGCGCTCTACTGGTGCGCGGTCACAAACGGATTGACGGCGGGGATTGGTGGCATGGTCTATTTCGCGCAGCTGAATTCTCTGCCTTTGATAAACAAGAATGCCTGGTCGGCGTTCCCCTTAACAGCGCTTTTCTCGATCTGCCTGGCATTTCCGTCCGAGAAGGCCGGCTGGCGCGGGCGTCTCGGATTGGGTCTCCTCGCGCTGGTCAATACCCTGTGGATTTTCTTCAGCGGAAGCCGTGGCGCGATGCTGATCGCAATATTCTGTCTGATCTTTCTCCTGGCCGACGTCAAAGGCGTCCAACAGAAGATCTTTGCCGGCGTGGTGGCCGTTATCGGAACGCTGGTGGTTTTCGCAGCATTTGGTGAGCAGCAGGAGTTCGCCTTGCATCGCGTCGAAAAACTCTTTGATACCAGCCGGGCGCTCGATTCCCGAACGAGCGGCCGCTCGGATCTGGTGATTGCGGGATGGAGAATCTTCCGGGAGAACCCGTTCGGCGTGGGGACCGGCGGATTTGGTCCCGCCTACGCGACGCTGGTCGATCACGACATCGGTTTCACCGGTCATGAAAAGGGCGCTCACTCGGCGTGGGTGAAGACACTTGCCGAAAACGGCGTGCTCGGCACTCTGGTGCTTGCTGCATATGTTGGTTCTTTCGCAGTTTTGGGTTGGCGCCGGCGCCGGATGGGATTTTTTCCGCTCGGGCTGCTGGTGACGCTGGTGATCGGGAGTGCTTTCTTTTCGCGTGAGTTTCAATCGAAAGGCCTGTGGTTGATGGCCGCGGGATTCTTAGCGGTAGCCGAGTATGGCGCTCTTTCGGGCGCCCGTGCCGCAGGCGTCGTGCGTGGGGGAACCGTGCGCAGGGGAACCCCGCGCAGATACCCGGTGGCGCCTCCGGCAGGCTCGTTCTAAAAACACGGCGGTATTGTCCGCTTCCTCTATCCGAAGTTCGATGAACATTCTCTTCCTGATCCGGTCGCTCGAAAACGGCGGAGCGGAGCGCCAGCTGACCGTGCTCGCAAACGAGTTGAGCCGCCGCGGGCATGCGATTACCGTTGCGGTTTTTCACGGCGGTGGCTTGAACGAGTCCCGGCTCGATCGCGGCCGCGTACGGCTGGTGAATCTTCACAAGACGCAAAGTGGGATCTCGTTCTGGTCGCGTCTGTTCGACCTGGTCCGGTGTGTGCGGCCGGATGTCATTCACGGATATCTGTCTGCCGGAAACGTGGCGGCGGCGCTGGCACGGCGCGTCGCGGCTTCAAACGCCCGGCTGGTGTGGGGCATTCGGGATTCCGAGATGACCCCCAAAGATTTCGGCGCATTTACCCGGCTGACCGCCTCGGTGGCGCATCAGTCGGCACGATTTGCGGATCTGGCGATCTTCAACTCCCACGCGGGGCGGGACTTCTGGCAGCGCCGCGGCTGGTTGAAGCGTGATTCTGTTGTGATTCCGAACGGGATCGATGTGGCGCGGTTTTGCCCGGACGCGACAGCTGGACGTCGCATGCGTGAGCGTTGGGGAATCGCGGAAGGAATGCCGGTCATCGGCGGCGCGGGACGGTTTGACCCGATGAAAGGCCAGCACACATTTATCGAGGCGGCAGCCCGGCTGGCGGGCAGTACAAATGCCCGTTTTGTTTGGGTGGGAGACGGCAGAGCCGGCTATCGGGAAGAACTTGATGGCAAGGTCCGCGAACTGGGGCTGGCCGGTCGTGTACTGTTTCCGGGTGCCTTCGCGGAAATGCCCGATGTGTACAATGCGTTCGACGTGTTTTGTCTCTCTTCGCACTACGGCGAAGGGTTTCCGAATGTCGTAGGAGAAGCGATGGCCTGCGGCAAACCGGTGATCGTGGCTGATGTCGGTGATGCCGCGAGAGTAGCGGGGGACCTTGGCCACGTCGTGCCTCCGCGCGATGCGGCGGCCCTGGCATCGGCGGTGGCCGATGCGCTCCGCGACGCGAAGTCCAATGCGGCCACAATCCGGCAGCGCATCATTGAAAACTTTACGGTGCCGGTTTTGGCGGATCGGTCTACAGCCGGAGCCGGCGCGAGACCTAGGGCCTCTTCGGTCCGATCCG
>CAYTVP010000491.1:2856-3081 GCA_964441675.1 uncultured Solibacteraceae bacterium
GACCGAAGAGGCCCTAGGTCTCGCGCCGGCTCCGGCTGTAGACCGATCCGCCCACCTGACCACGGCTGGCTCACTCCCGGCTCGCCAATAGATTCACTCCTACATACAACGGCATGACATCTCAGCGCATTCTGATTACAGGCGCTGCCGGTTTCATCGGCAGCCATCTGGCCAACTCGCTGCTACGCGATGGCCATGAAGTTGTCGAGAGCGACCACTTCATGG
>CAYTVP010000492.1:0-1265 GCA_964441675.1 uncultured Solibacteraceae bacterium
GCCCGAGTTCGGCAGCGAGTGCCGCTCCGAACATGCTGGAACCGAGAATCCAGAGGGGCACTTGCGTTCCTGTGGCTGGAACGGCCTGAATCAGCTGGCCCGGCTGCGCCGGTGCGAGGAACGCTTGGAGTTCCAGCACGTCCTGGGGAAAGTTGTCGGCAGCCGCCGGCAACCGCCGCAGCGCCCGGACAGTAATCTGGTCGGTTCCCGGCGCGCGGCCCACGCCGAGGTCGATTCGTCCCGGAAACAGATGGGCGAGCGTTCCGAACTGCTCGGCAATCACGAGCGGGGAATGGTTCGGCAACATAATTCCGCCGGCACCGACCCGAATGGACCTAGTTCCGGCGGCAATGTGCGCAATCGCAATCGATGTTGCTGCGCTCGCGATGCCGGGCATGTTGTGGTGCTCGGCGACCCAGATGCGGCGATAGCCCAATTGTTCGGCATGGCGGGCAAGGTCGCGGGCATTGTCGAGCGCGCCGCGCGGACCGGATTCTTCGTTAACGCGGGCCAACTCGAGAATCGATAGGGGAACCATAGTTTTTTCTGACTTACGGGGTCCTGCGGTCTTTATCCGTAAGCGGAGCGTGCCTCCGATTTAATGATATAACAAAACTGGAGGCTGCCTCCAGATCCTGCTGATACGTGAGTAAATGAGAACGTGAAGGCCGACACCGCTCGAACCGGACAGAAGCTGCGCGCCGATGCCCGGCGGAATTACAACCGGATTCTGCGTACGGCGATGCAGCATTTTGCCAAGTACGGCATTGACACCTCGCTTGAAGACGTTGCCCGGGCGGCGGGAGTAGGGACGGGCACTCTCTACCGGCACTTTCCGTCGCGCGAAGCCCTGCTGGCCGCCGCGTTGGAGCAGAAGCAGGCGGAGTTGCTGAGACGCTCGGACGCGGCTCAGCGCCTCTCCGATGCCGACGCGGCGCTCCGCCAGTGGCTCGACGCGCTTCAGGACTACTTGCGCGCCTTTAACGGGTTGCCCGCCCCTGTGGCGACCGCTTTAAAAAAGCGGGCATCCCCCCTGGCGGTCTCCTGCCAGAGCCTGGTTTCGATGACGGGTGAGTTTCTCGCCAAGGCACAGAAGCATGGTCATGCGCGCGTGTCGGTGACGGCGAACGATCTGTTTCTGGTTGCGCTCGGCATGGCCTGGATTTCCGATCAAGTCGCCGCATACGGGACGACGCGGGAAGCGCTCGACGCTATCTTTGCCGAGGGTTATCTCAATTCGGACACTTCGCCTCCGGCTTCTCGAC
>CAYTVP010000492.1:1275-2368 GCA_964441675.1 uncultured Solibacteraceae bacterium
GATTGCATCTGCTACGCTTTTGATACCGCCATGTTGGATGAGCAGGAGTTCAGGACACGCTCGGAAACGGCGTTGGCGTCGCTCAATCGCTGGCTGGCGCGGGCGTCGGAAGAGTTTCCTTTGGAAGCAGACATGAACCACGGGGCGCTCTCGATTGAATTCGAAGACCCGCCGGGGAAGTTCGTCGTGAGCCCGAATGCGCCAGTGCGGCAGATCTGGGTGTCGGCGCAATCAAAGAGTTTTAAGCTTGCCTGGGACCCCGATCGCGAGGCGTTTGTTCTGCCGGCGACCGGAGAAAGCTTGGATGACCTGATTGCAGCGAGAGTCTCGGATCACCTGGGGAGAGAAGTCAAGCCGTAGTGGCCGGAGTTTATCTTTCTTATCCTTTCTGCGCGCAGAAGTGCACGTATTGCAACTTTGCGTCCGGTGTTTTGCCAAAAGACCTTGAAGCGGAGTATCGCAGGCGGCTCGAGCCTGAAGTGCGGACCGCGACCTGGAGGTGGACGCCAGAAACGGTGTACTGGGGAGGAGGAACGCCGAGCTTGTTGGATGGTCGCGAACTGACCCAGATCCACGAAGGGATTCCCGGAGCGCCGTGGGGCGAAGCGACACTCGAGATAGCACCCGGGACCGTGACGCCGGAGCGCGCCCGCGGCTGGCAGCGAGCGGGCATCGACCGCGCAAGCCTGGGTGTCCAAAGTTTTATCGAAACTGAAATCCGCCGTACGGGCCGGAAACATACGGCGGAGGTCGTACGGCGCGACGTCGACACGCTGCGGGAAGCAGGCATTCGGAAGATCAATCTGGATCTGATTGCCGGATTGGCCGGGCAGACGCGGGAGTCGTGGCGGACGTCGGTGGAAGAACTGTTGCGGCTGGAGCCGGATCATGCGTCGGTGTATATGCTCGAGGTGGACGAAGATTCGCGGCTGGGGCGGGAGATGCTCCTTGGCGGAGTACGCTACGGCGCAGGCGACGTTCCCGGCGAAGAGGAAATCACCACATTCTACGAAGAAGCGGTGGAGATGCTGGCGAACGAGGGCCTTCGCCGCTATGAGATTTCGAACTTCGCGATTCCGGGATGCGAATCGCT
>CAYTVP010000492.1:2378-3071 GCA_964441675.1 uncultured Solibacteraceae bacterium
CGCGGCACAACCTGAAGTACTGGCGGCGCGAGCCGTATCGGGGATTCGGATGCGACGCCCATTCCTTCGACGGCGGGATACGTTGGGCAAATACGGATTCGGCTGCTGATTACGTGAAGTTGGAGGACCCGGTTGCGGAGCGGTCGCGGGCGAACGCGGATGAGGAAAAGATGTTTCTCGGGCTCCGGCTGATGGAAGGCGTGGAAGCAGAGGGAGTGCCGCAGACGGATAGCGAACGCAATGGACTGTTGGACCGCCGGGACGGCCGTCTGCGTTTGACCCCGCGCGGCGTGCTGGTTTCAAACGAGGTGTTTGCGGAGTTTCTTCATTGATTGATTTACGATCGGACACCGTGACGAAGCCGACCCCGGCAATGCGCCGGGCAATGGCGGAAGCCGAAGTGGGTGACGACGTTTACGGCGAAGATCCCACTGTGAACCGGTTGGAGCAGCGTGCGGCTGAAATCGCCGGGAAGGAAGCCGCGCTCTTTGTGCCGACGGGCACCATGGGCAACACGATCGCAATCAAGCTGCACACCGAGCACGGGCAAGAGGTGATCTGCGAGGCGCGTGGACATCTGCTGGATTGGGAGTTGTCGATGGTTGCATGGTTTACCGGCTGCCTGATCCGTCCGGTTGCGGCCGTCGACGGGATTCTGCGCTGGAGTGCGATCGAACGAGATGTGCGCTATTT
>CAYTVP010000493.1:0-3036 GCA_964441675.1 uncultured Solibacteraceae bacterium
CAACCTTCAGTTCCGAGCCGATGGGTTCAATTTCATCAACCACCCCAACTGGGGCAACGTAAATGGCAGCGGTGGCGGTGTCGATCGAAACCCCCGCAATGCGACCTTCGGAAAGGTCACTACTAAGGGTGGCGAGCGCAACATTCAGTTGGGCCTCAAACTTTCATTCTGAGGTTCGATTCTCAAGTCTCGAGGGCCGGTTGCGTGAGTGCCGGCCCCTATCTTTGCTAGCCTGAAAATTCACATGCAAAAGACGAACGATCCCGCAAAGCTTGCTGAAATCGCGAAGCGGGTGCGGCGGGAGATTGTCACGATGATCACCGAGGCGAAATCGGGCCATCCCGGTGGTTCGCTTTCGGCGACAGAAATTCTAGTAACGCTTTTCTTCGACGTAATGAAGCACGATCCGGAAAATCCAGCGTGGCCGGATCGCGATCGTTTTATCCTCGGTAAGGGTCATGCGTGTCCAGTGCTATACGCCGTCATGGCTGAGACCGGCTATACGCCGATCGACCAGCTGAACACGCTGCGCAAGCTGGGTTCGATCTACCAGGGACACCCCGACGTCCGGTTCATTCCTGCGCTTGAGGCATCCACCGGCTCTCTCGGACAGGGGCTTTCGCTTGGATTGGGAATGGCGTGTGCCGCGCGGCTCGACAAGTCGCCCGCGCGCGCCTACGTCGTCCTTGGCGATGGCGAGATCCAGGAGGGACAGGTCTGGGAAGCGGCCATGTTCGGTGCATTCCATAAGGTGGATAACTGCGTCTGCATCGTCGACTACAACAAGATCCAGCTCGACGGGTTCGTAAAGGACATCATGGATGTTGCTCCGCTTGCGGATAAGTGGCGGAGCTTTGGCTGGCACACGATCGAACTGGACGGTCATTCGATCCCGGCCTTACAAAAGGCGTTTGCGGAGGCGGAAGCGACAAAAGGGCAGCCCACGGCGATCATCGCCAACACGATCAAAGGCAAGGGCGTGTCGTTTATGGAGAACAATCCGAAATTCCACGGCACTGCGCCAACCACGGAAGAATGTGAAATAGCTTTAAAGGAGTTAGCCTAATGGCCGCCGATACCAAGACAGCACCGATTACGGACGAGAACGCCACGCAAGCTGACGCGAAAATCGCGGCGGGCGGAACGACCTTTGAGTTAAAGCTGGGCCCGGCGACCCGCGAGGCATTCGGAAAGACATTGCAGGAGCTGGGTAAAGAGAATGACAAGATCGTAGTGTGCGATGCAGACCTTTCGAAGTCGACATACACTCACTTTTTCGCCAAGGACTTTCCGGACCGGTTCTTTTCCTGCGGAATTGCCGAAGCCAACATGATCGCGCTCGGTGCCGGGCTCGCGTCGGCCGGGAAGATTCCCTTTGCGTCCAGCTTTTCAGTTTTTGCATTGAATAAGGGATTCGAGCAGCTTCGTGTCACAGTGGCCTATCCCCGGGTGAATCTGAAGGTGGTTGGAACGCACTCCGGTATCTCGATCGGCGAAGACGGTCCGTCGCAGATGTCGATCGAGGACCTTTCGCTTGCCTGCTCTTTGCCGGGTTTTGTTGTACTTTCTCCCGCCGATGAAGTCTCGATGAAGTGGGCAGTGCGTGCGGCCGCAGAGCATGTCGGTCCGGTCTTTATTCGCGCAGGACGTCCCAAGACCCCTATCATTTACCAGAAGGACCAGAAGTTTGAGTGGGGTAAGGCGATTCCACTGATTGAAGGCACTGACGTTACCATTCTCGCGACAGGACTGATGGTGGCTGAATCGATCAAGGCGGCAGAGCTTCTCGGGAAGGAGAATATTTCGGCCGCGGTGGTCGATATTCTAACAATCAAGCCTCTCGATCGCGAGGCGATCGTGAAGGCCGCCAAGACGGGTGCCATCGTCGTCGTTGAGGAGCATCTCGCCGATAGCGGCCTCGGCGTCCGTGTAGCACAGGTAGTTGCGGAAACCACTCCTTGTGCGATGGAATTTGTCGGGCTCAGTGATTACGCCGAGTCCGGAACGCCGGAAGAGTTGCTTGACAAGTACGGTCTTCGAGCCGTCGATATAGTCAAGGCGGCGCGTAAGGCGGTATCCAGGAAGATAGCTGAGTAACACTCCGCCGGATCGGCCCATGAAGGGACCATCTCAAGACGCGCATGTTCACCTTTTCTCGCGCCGGTTTTTCGAGCTGCTGACTGGCGACCCGGCGAAGGCGTGCAAAACGCTTGGCTGGGAGTGTCCGCCGGCCGACACTGCGCAACTTGCCCGCGAGTGGGCGCTGGAGCTGGACAAACACGGCGTGGGACGGGCTGCGCTGATCGCCAGCATTCCCGGGGATGAGCAATCGGTCATTGATGCGGCAGCGGCGGCACCGGGGCGGTTCTTGCGGTTCGCGTTGGTGAATCCGAAGAAGCAATCGGCGATTCCGGCGGAGTTGGATGCGATCTGTCTTTTCCCCGCGATGCATGGCTATTCGGTGGCCGGTGGGGTCGCCGATGACGCGATCCGGCAGGCGCGCGCGGTATTCGTCCATTGTGGAGTGTTGAGCGTCGGCGTGCGGAAGAGGCTCGGGCTATCGTCGCCGTTTGACATGCGGTACTCCAATCCGCTGGATTTGCATTCCGTGGCGCTTCGCTTTTCCGACAAGCCATTCATCGTTCCCCATTTCGGTGCCGGTATGTTTCGCGAAGCCCTGATGCTGTGCGACTTGTGCTCCAACGTCCGGCTGGATACTTCCTCGTCGAACCGGTGGATGGCATATGAAGGCCTGGATCTTAAGACGGTATTCCGGCGCGCGTTGGACGTGGTTGGGCCGGGACGGATTTTATTTGGAAGCGACTCTTCCTACTTTCCGCGCGGTTGGAATGCCGCGGTTTATGAATCGCAAAAATCCGCGCTGGACGCTCTTGGGGTGAGCGAGAGCGACCAGCGCGACATCTTCGGCAGAAACCTTGAGCAATTGTTCGCGGGTTGAGCGATGCTCACGCTCAACTCGAATTAATCCGCGCGGATGTGGCGGAACTGGCAGACGCACTGGATTTAGGTTCCAGC
>CAYTVP010000494.1:0-3034 GCA_964441675.1 uncultured Solibacteraceae bacterium
TTCAGGCATTCCTTTCTGAAGTTCGCGTCCGTTACCCGGAAGGCATTTCCACACAAGCCAACGCAGCGCTGACGCTGACGGGAAGCTCGCGCCGGAGCATGCTCTCCGGCACGATTACTGTGCGGCGCACTGCGCTGTTGCCGACCACCGACGCCGGTGGATTGCTGGCCTCCCCTTCCGTCGGCGCCTCGTTAACCTCCAATCCGACGAGTGAATTTCTCCGCGGACTTCATTTTGACCTAAAGGTCGAGACATCGCAGTCCGCCGAATTCACGACACAGCTGACGAAGAACCTCGAGGCCGACGGAGACCTGCGCGTGCGGGGAACGTTTGCCCGCCCCATTGTGCTGGGACGAATCTCGATCACGCAAGGCGCGGTGCAGTTTTTCGGCACCGATTACACCATCAACCGCGGCGAGATCAACTTTGTGAATCCCGTCAGCATCGAGCCGCAGGTGGATCTCGATCTGGAGACACGCGTGCGCGGCATCAACGTATCGATCATGTTCTCCGGGCCGCTGAACAAGCTCAACATGACGTACCGGTCCGATCCGCCGCTACAATCCTCGGAGATCCTCGCCCTGTTGGCGGTGGGTCGCACGCCGACCGCCGCATCCACAACCAGCCTCGGCGGCAGTTCCACCAGAACGAACGACCTGCTGGGCGGCGGGGGGACGGCAGTCTTGAACTCGGCGCTGAGCCAGGGCGGCTCGGGCGGCCAACTGCAACGCTTCTTCGGAGTGACGCGCCTGAAGATCGACCCGCAGCTTATCGGACTCGACAATACGCCTCAGTCGCGCCTTAGCTTCGAACAGCCCATTTCGCGCAACGTAACCGTCACTTACGTTCAGACGCTGGCGCGCGCTCAGAGCCAGTTGGTCCGCGTCCAGTGGGATTTTAGCCGCGAATGGTCCGCCCTCGCCACCCGCGACGAGAACGGTGTACTATCCATCGATTTTGTTTTCCGGAAGAGTTTCAAATGAAACTGCGGACAGCGCAGGGCAAGCTGAAGATCGAACACTCGATCATAGATGGCGTTCGGGAGATGCTACAGCGGTTGCTCGCGGCGAATCCTGAAATTCGCAGCGTGATTCCGGGCCGCATCAGCCCGGTACGCGATGCGCGTGGAGAGATCAAGGTGCGCGTCACGGTCCCAACGCAAAACGGCTGGAAGGCGATTGCTCTCAGCGCCGGCGCGCGGCAGGAACTGTTTATTTCAACGACTATGCAGCAGAAGGATCTCGAAGAGGCGCTCGCCCGTTCGATCAGGGTTTAGTGCCGGTGTGCAGCGCCACAATTCCAAACGTCATGCGCTCGAATTCGACGTCGCAGAAGCCTGCATCCCGCATCTGGCCGGCCAATGCTCCGGCGTCGGGAAACTTGCGGACAGACTCCGGCAGATACGTATAGGCCTCCCGCGAACCGGAAAGCGCGGCGCCGACCCTCGGCAATACTTCGCGGGAATATAGATCGTACAATGCGCGAAATTGCGCGTTGGGCGGTGTCGAAAACTCGAGGATCGCCGCCGTGCCCCCCGGCTTCAGTACACGGAGCATTTCGTTCAAACCTGCGCGATAGCTGGTGAGATTGCGGAACCCGAAAGCTACTGTCAGCAGATCGAACGTGTCTGTGCGAATGGGCAGCGACAACGCGTCTGCTTCGAACAAGGGCGCCCTAGTTCTTTTTTCACTAGCGGCGGTGAGCATCGGATGGCAGAAATCCGTTCCGAAGCATCGCGCCTTGCCCGCGCGCTTCATCGCCGCCAAAAGGTCGCCCGTTCCACAGCAGATATCCACCACGCGAGCCGTACGCCGGCCGAGCACCGGCTGCAACCGCTTCACCGTCTGCGCCCGCCAGTGCCGGTCGATATTCAGCGAGAGCAGGTGGTTGAGGAAGTCGTACCGCGGCGCCACTTCCCCAAACATGTTGCGGATCCAGCGTGCCGCCTGCTCCTCGGTGGCCACGCCCTCCGGTGTCGTACCGTGCGGCTTCACGCTTCAATGGCGCTGGTAAGCGCCGCCAGCACATGCTCGTCATCAATACCGGATACGATCCGCGTGCTGCCGATCCCATCGATCAGGACATAGTGCGTGGTGCCGCCAATCGTCTTCTTGTCGTTCACCGTTCGCGCCAGCAGCCGCTCCGGTGTCACCCGGGAAGGCAGCTCCGGGATTGGCCCGTACAGATCGATGGTCGAGAGAATCGACATCGCCACCGGCACCGGCAGCAGGTTCAGAATGCGCGAGAGGTGTGTCGCCGCTCGCATCCCGAAAGCCACCGCCTCCCCATGCAGGAAATGCACATAGTTCGTTTCCGCTTCAAGCGCGTGACCCAGCGTGTGCCCGAAATTCAGGATCCGCCGCAGATCACTTTCGCGCTCGTCGGCGGTCACCACCTCCGCCTTGATCCGAACGCTCTCGCTGATCAAGTAATCAATGGTTCGCGAGTCTTGTTTCAGGACATCATCGCTGCGGTCCGCCAGCGTGCGGAACAGCTCGGAACTGCGGATGACTCCGCATTTGATCACCTCGTAGAGGCCGGCCTGAAATTCACGCTCCGGTAGCGAGCCAAGCACCTCCGGATCGATCAGGACCGCCAGAGGTTGATGAAATGCCCCGATCAGATTCTTGCCGCGCACCAGGTTGGTGCCCGTCTTGCCGCCCACCGACGCATCCACTTGCGCCAAAAGCGTAGTGGGAATCTGCAGCACCGGTATGCCGCGCATGAAAATGGCCGCCAGAAACCCACCGATGTCGTTCACAATGCCGCCGCCGAAAGCAATCACCACGCTCGAGCGATCGCCGCCCCGCTCCACCATGCGATCGGCGAGCGCTTCCACTTCGCTAAGCCGCTTGCGCTCCTCTCCGCCCGGAAACATCAGGACATGAAAGCTGCGCCCTTCGAGCGCGCTGGCCAATTGCTCGCCATACAAAGCCCACACATCGCGCGTTGTCACGACGAACAGCTGGCCCGTCTTCGGGAGATATTCTCCGGCGCGGTTTAAGGCACCGCGCTCGACGTGGGCGGTATAAGC
>CAYTVP010000495.1:0-1448 GCA_964441675.1 uncultured Solibacteraceae bacterium
GTGGTGATTGCCTTCCTGTTCACGCGACTGAAGCTGCTTTCGGTGTCTACGGCAACACGTGCCGTGCTGTTCTCAACGGTAATTTTCCTATCGGGAGGAATTATCGGAACGTTCCATCACCTGTACTTTAGTGGCGCAGGTCCGGCCGTCATCGCGCTGGGCGCAACATTCAGCGCGCTTGAGGTTGTTCCGCTGGTACTGATCGGATTTGAGGCTTGGGAGAATATCCGTCTGTCCCGCACACGGCAGCAGCTCCAATGGGTTGGCGCCTATAAGTGGCCGATTTACTTCTTCGTTGCCGTCGCATTCTGGAACTTTGTGGGAGCGGGATTGTTCGGGTTTCTCATCAATCCGCCAATCGCTCTTTATTACTTGCAGGGACTCAATACGACGCCGGTTCACGGGCACACGGCTCTGTTCGGTGTTTACGGAATGCTGGGCCTCGGACTAATGCTGTTTTGTCTGCGCGCGCTTCAGCCCGGTAAAGCCTGGAAAGATGGATTGCTGCGATTCTCGTTCTGGAGCATCAACGTCGGGCTAATGCTGATGGTGCTCCTGAGCTTGCTGCCGGTCGGCTTGATGCAGGCTTGGGCGTCTGTGGAACACGGAACCTGGTATGCTCGGTCGGCGGAATTCATGCAGACCGATCTTATGAACACGTTGCGCTGGTTGCGCGTCGTCGGCGATACCGTGTTTGCCGCCGGTGCTCTCACGCTCGGCTGGTTTGTTGTCGGACTCCTGACCGGCTGGTCGTTCGATTCCGCGTCCGAAGTTCGCGCGGGCGAAGGAGAGGTGGTTTCGGCGGGTGCTGGTCGTCACGACCGCTAGAAAAAACCAGCTGGCATTTCGTCAGCCGGAGTCGGTAGGGGGCGGATGGGGGAGAATCGAACTAGCCTGAGAATCCGCCCCCGAACCGCGGTTCGAAGGGTAAGAATTTACACCCCTGGGCGGACAGCTTCGATAGGCTGGTTGGGAATGCGAACCGCCTTTGCGTTGTTGACCCTTACTCTTAGCTGCTCAGCCGAGATGATTACGTTCACGAAGCCGATGAACCTGGAGCAGCAGCGCTATGTTATGGAACATTGTTCTCATCCCGAGTTCTGCTCTGACCTTTTGAGAGGCCCGGGAGATGCGATCCCGGGAGGGTATGAGGCTCATATCACGCTCCCCACAGTTACCTTCGACCCAGTCATTCTTCCCCCGGGAAGCACGATTACGAACGTTTGGCTTTCATACTTCGCTCAAGGAGGAACACCAAATATCGAGAATCGATGGTCGGCAACAGGCCCCCTCTGTGACGAGCCGTGCGACTGGTCTGAAGGTGGTGGTGGAACCATTAACGAGTACTACGACACGAGTTCGGTAGGGAACGTTAACGGTGAGCATTTGATTGGAGGCTATAGTGATGGATTCGGGATTGGTCCATATTTCGACAGCTTTCCCTATTA
>CAYTVP010000495.1:1458-3034 GCA_964441675.1 uncultured Solibacteraceae bacterium
ATATCAGCGCGTTGAATGGTCTGTCCAGTTGGAGGGTGAGTGGTACCTTGACGTTTACTACGACGCTCCTCCGGTTGCGCCGGTTCCGGAACCCGGGAGCCTCACTGCGGTAGCCGCTGGCCTGCTGGCCGCGATCGGCATTAGCCGCAAGCGACTATAGGCTGCAAGCGCCCGCCTAGGTGATCGTTGGTGCGGATGGGGAGAGTCGAACTCCCATGGGATTGCTCCCGCTGGAACCTAAATCCAGTGCGTCTGCCAGTTCCGCCACATCCGCGCGGATTATTCGAGTGTAGCGTGGCGATCGCTCACTTTCGGATTGTGGGCCGCATAGAGCCACGTAATCCGCCCGCCCCAGCAGGCGGATGAACGTTCAACGGCTATCGTCAGCTTTGGGAGCGAGGCTCGCAAAGCTCGGGATGCATAGGCGGAGTGTCGCACCTAAGACGTGATACTCAGGCTCTCTGAATGTCGAAGTAAGCTTTGTAAGATGAACCTTCGCCGGATATCAATGGAGATTCCAAGTGGGCCATGATGCCATGAAAATCACGGAGTGGGCTGTCAGTTAACTGCATCAATTGCTTGGGAGTGATGACCATTGTGACCGTGCCTATAAAGTCATCCTCCGTTCCCAGGAGACCATTGATGAGGTCGGTAAGCGTAGGCGCAGCAATCGCCAACAGTATGCCTACGATTGGGCCGATGACGGCACCCGCGGCGGAACCTTTTGAAATTGCCTCATCAATCTTTTCGGAACTCTTTTCCACGCCACCTTTGACGTTCTCGCGGAACTTGTTTGGGTCGCCGTGGTCATGCTCCGCAAGCGTGGTGGATAGCACCACGCCGAAAGGCAAGCCTTGATAGAGCTCAAGCACCTCTGCGCGACTTTCGCCGGCGTTTACGTCTTCATAGATTCTGGTCGGAACGGCGCTTCTCAGATCGGTGATTGCTGGAACCACGCCAAAGGTGAAATATGGTTCATCGGACGCGGAAGGCTCGTCGGTTTCTCCGAAGCAATGGAAGCCAACGTATCGCAGAACAATTTCCCTCATAATGAACGCGCCTGCATCCGGCCACCAGTAAATGGCACCCTTCTCGAAGCGCGTAACGCCGGCGCCCGGTTCTGCGGGGTCCGGCACATCGTCCGAGGTCGGCCAGCCGAGCGAACCACCCGGACCTCCATCTGATGAATAGACTTGGTTAGCGCGCTCGTTTACGTAGAAGACACCCGGGCGGCCGCGGTATATGGCGCCATTAACATATGGCCGGAAGTGGCCGCCGGGACTCGCCACTAATCCTAACGGGCCGGATGCCGTAACAGAAGCTCCCGGCAAGCCGCCTAGGCGGTTCCATTTGTCGTTAATGTCCGCTTCCGCAAGCTCCGGTTCAACGAGATGGAAAGGAATGTTACCAGGAAGTGGGAGACTGCTCACATCACACCTCACGCAGATTTTAAGATGAACGAGCGTTGCACAGCTGCGAGCGCAAAGCAAGCCCTGGGACGTTTCACGGGTCCGTACGAGGTGGTGCGGATGGGGAGAGTCGAACTCCCATGGGATTGCTCCCGCTGGAACCTAAA